>CALMWW010000158.1 GCA_937870835.1 uncultured bacterium | reverse complement strand
AAAGCAAAAACAAAAGAAGAATTGAAACAATTATGGAAAATAATGAAAGAAAAGGTATTTTTAAGCTATAAAGTTGATATAAAAGCCATTGATGAAAACGCCAAAGATTTTGAAGAGTTATCTATTGAAAACCAAAGAAGATTCTTGCTGGAATGTTTAGACAAAAACCATCTTTATGTCAATTATAGTGAAATTGACGACGAGGAATATGGAGTTGATGAAGAAGATAAAAAAATAAATAGAGAGTTTTATGGAAATTAATTTTTAGAATTTATGACCACACAACGAGAACAAATAATTAAAACTGCGAGGGAAATTTTAGAGAATTCACCGAAAGGAATTCGTTATGCTGATTTAATGAGGAGCATAAGTGAATTATTGCCGGATACAAAAATAAATACGATTCACGGAACTATTTGGGAATTTAAGCAAAAAATTGATAAAGGAGAGATTAAAGACGTAGCAAGGCCAGAAAAAGGATTATATATTTTACGGGAATATTTAAAAGAGAAAGAATTTGGTGCAACCGAATATGGAGAAGAAGAAACGGAAATTAAGGAAGAAGATTTTTATAAATTATTCGCAGACTATTTAGTAAATGATTTAGAAGAATGCACGAAAGCGATGCCGTTAGGTGGTAATAGGTTCCAAGATAGGTGGGGTACACCAGATGTTATTGGGACTTATAGAATTTTGGGAATTGGCCATGTTCAGCCGCCGATTGAAGTTATTAGCGCTGAAATAAAAACTGATATCAATCAATTGATTACATCTTTTGGTCAAGCGTGTTCTTATAAACTTTTTAGTCATAAAGTTTATTTAGTTATCCCGAAAGACGCACGAGGAATTGATATTAAAAGAATAGAATCACTATGTCTTAAGTTTGGTATTGGCTTAATACTTTTTAATAGAACTAATAAAGAAAATCCGGAATTTGAAATTTTGACCAGGGCGGTAAAAAGCGAACCAGACTATTTCTATTTAAATAAATACTTACGACTAATTGAAGATGTAGCAAGTGAATTATTTTAGTTATGCTCTACGAAACTTTTAATGCTAATAAAGAATCGTTGGGAGAAGGTTTTTTTACTTCACGGATTGATGGCGAAACAACTCAAAATCTTAACCCAAAGTTTGAATTACGAGAATATCAAAAAGAAGCGCTCGGCCGTTTTGATTTTTATTTTAACGGTTACCAAAAACGAGCTTATCCGGCACATTTGCTTTTTCATATGGCGACTGGAAGCGGTAAAACGCTGATTATGGCTGCCAATATTTTACAGCTTTATAAACAAGGTTATCGTAACTTTATCTTTTTTGTAAACAGCGTAAATATTATTGAGAAAACAAAAGACAATTTCTTAAATACTTTATCTGAAAAATATCTTTTTGCGCCAAAAATTAAATTTGGCGGAAAAGAAGTTTTTGTAAAAGAAGTTCAAAATTTTGAAACAGCAAGTCCAGATGATATAAATATCCTTTTTACAACAATTCAAGGATTGCATATTCGTTTAAATTTTCCAAAAGAAAACGCTTTGACTTATGAAGATTTTGTCGACAAAGAAATTGTTTTAATTTCTGATGAGGCGCACCATTTACAAACAATTACAAAACAAGGCAGGCAAGAGCTTGAATTAGAAAAAAGTTGGGAATATACAGTTCAAAAAATATTAAATAGTAATACTAAAAATATTTTATTGGAATTTACCGCTACCATTGATTTGAGTAATCAAAATATTAGAGAAAAATATGAAGAGAAGATCATTTTTCAGTATGACTTAAGGCAATTTAGATTAGATAAATATTCAAAAGAGATAGAGGTTTTACAAGCAGATTTAGAACCATTAGATAGAGCATTACAAGCAGTCATTTTAAGCCAATATCGCCGGAAGATAGCAGAAAAATATAAATTACATTTAAAGCCAGTTATTCTTTTTAAGTCAAAAAGCATAAAAGAATCAAAAGAAAATTATGAAGGGTTTTTGGCAAAAATTAAACATTTAAAAACACAAGATATTCAAGAAATATCTTCGCGCGCAAAAGGAATGGATTTAGAAAAAGCGTTTGATTATTTTAAAAAAGAGAATATAGCTTTTGAAAATTTAATTAAGGAGTTGCAAGAAGATTTCTCAAAAGAAAAAGTGATGCTTTTAGATTCAGAAAATATTGATGAAGAAAGACAATTAAAATTAAATTCGCTAGAGAATAAAAATAATGAAATAAGGGCAATTTTTGCAGTAAATATGCTAAATGAAGGATGGGATGTGTTAAATTTATTTGACATTGTCCGATTGTATGATACGCGCGATGGTAAATATGTTCATGGCAAATACAAGCCGGGCAATACCACAATGGGAGAGGCGCAACTTATTGGCAGAGGAGCAAGATATTTTCCATTTCAATTAGATGAAACAGAGGATAAATATAAAAGGAAGTTTGATAAAGACACTGAGAGCGAGTTGCGAATTGTGGAGACATTGCACTATCACAGCGCACACAATCCTAAATATATTGATGAAATAAAAAGCACTCTCACAGAAATGGGAATTATACCAGAAAAATATGTTCAAAAAGACCTATTCATTAAGGATTCTTTTAAAAAGACTGACTTTTGGAAAAATGGTGTAGTTTTCATAAATGATAGGGTGCCGAACCCAAGGACAGAGATTCTTAGTTTAGATGATGCAAGAATTGAGCGCACTTACTCATATAAACTGAGAACCGGTGAACTTAGAGAAGATGTTGTTTTTGAGGAAAAAGGGGAATCAAAATCCGTAAAAGATGTGGAGCAAAGTAAAATAAAATATAAACTTTCTGATTTTGGAGAGAATATAGTTAGAGGCGCATTAGATAAATTTGAGTTCTATAAATTTGAAACATTAAAAAGATATTTTCCACACATTAAATCAGTTAGAGAATTCATTTCCTCTTCTCGTTATTTGGGTGGAGTCGAGATAGAAATTTCAGGCCCAAAGGACAAATTAAACCAACTAATGCCAATTGCGAAATTGGATATGGCTTTGTTTGTGTTGAAAAATATATCAGAAAAAGCGAAGGTTAACACCTCAGAATTTGTGGGAACCCGCCTATTTAAAGCCAGAATGTTGAGGCAGGTTTTTAAAGATAAAAAAATCAAAATAGATATTGATGAAGTTCAAAATAAAGAATTGGAAGATGTTAATTTAGCTAAAAAAGATTGGTATGCCCAGACTGAATTTTATGGCACAGACGAAGAACAGAAATTTATCAGTTTTATTGATGGATTTATAGAAAAGTTAAGACAAAAATATTCGGATATAGCCTTACTCCGCAATGAAAAATTTTTTCAGGTATTTGATTTTGATGAGGGAAGACCTTTTGAGCCGGACTTCATAATGATTTTCAAAAAAAGGAATAAAGTTGTTAATATTTACCAGATTTTTATTGAACCTAAGGGCGATCAGTTTAAAGATAAACAGGGGAGATTTGAAAATTCTAAAGAAGGTTGGAAGCAAGATTTTTTGCTTACATTAGAAAACAAGGCAGAGACAGATTTGAAGTTAGAAAACAAACATTTTAAACTTATAGGTTTGCCTTTTTATAACGAGAAATTAAAAAAGGAATTTGAGGAAGCTTTAGAAAATAAAATACTTTCTTAAAATATGAATTTCTCTCATTTTCATTTTGTAGCCCGTCGCCTTCTGAAAAGTTTTTGGCAAAGCCAAGGAACAAGCAAGCAAAAAGAATGGAGGCTGAGTGTCGTCCCCACCAATGAATTTTTACCCGCCTGTTGTCCACCGAAGGCAGACAGGGTGGCAATTAAAAGTCGCAATCTGAATTTTCGTCAAAAAAGTTCGGATTTCGCCCAAAATACACCGCTAATTTCATTATTATAAAACTAATTATTTTATGAGTAAAAACAATATTTTG
>CALMWW010000157.1 GCA_937870835.1 uncultured bacterium | reverse complement strand
TTTCTATTTTTTCAACTTCTTCTTGGTATTTTTCTTTTGCTTTATCTAAAACATTAACAAAATGCTGAGAATTTTTATCACTCAAAACAATTTGGACAATTTCTTCCCACACATCGCCATACCACATTTTTAATTCTTGTTCAAAAAATTTATAGATTGCTTCTTTAACTCTGCCAACTGATCTATCTTCGGGATAAAAAGGAGTTAAGTTATTGCGCACAAAAAAATCAAACAATTTTTGCATATCAAAACCACTTGCTTTTATCTCTTTATCGCCTACAATTTTTGCCCCAGCCAAATCCTTAACTTCGACTTTGTGATCAGAAATAATTTTTAGGTCAAACTTTTTGGCTTTAGTATCAATCTGTTTCTTTAAATTATATTCTTTTGCCTGTTTCAAAAATATCTCTATAAAGAGTGGCGATAATCTCGTTTTCTCGCGATGTCTTTTCGGATAGTACGAAAGCAAAGTTAATTTAGGGTCAAAAGTCCTCCTACTTGTATAAATAGTGATATAATCTTTGGCAATATCTTCTGCAATCTCTACATTGTCCAGGTTAGTATAAACATAACCATAATTTAAAATTTCGCTTTTATAATAACCACTATCAGGCTCGGGCATTCGCATAATTCTACCGACCGTCTGGATTGAAAAAATGGGGCTGTGCCACTCTCTAAATAAAACTAAAATCTGCGCCCTCGGACAATCCCAACCTAAAGCAATGGCCTGTTTAAAAATTAAAACCTCAACCTCACTATCTTGTCTTTCAATATTTTCTTTATTGATATGTTCGCCCGAAAGCCAAACTGCTAACCGATTATTTCCTTTTTCAGTAGAGATTTTATATTTATTTTTTAAAATACTTTCTACTCGCTCTCTTATTCTATCGTCCAAGCTTGTTTTCCTGTCAGGTAACTGAATTAAAACTAAAGGATTAACATTAACTCCCTCTTTTTGAAATTCCTCTATTAATTCCTGTCTTTTTTTCATCGCCGCATCTATAACCAATTCTTCGCTTCCGCCACTCAACTTTTGCGTTTTTATTTTGCCTTCCTTGATAAAATTTTCAAAATTATCGTTTAAAATCACACCTTTTTTAATCATTCCTTCTCTCGTAACGTCCTCTAACTGAACAAACACCTTTTCATCTTCATCGGTAATAGTCGCTGGCGTTGCCGTAACCTCAATTGTTAATTTTGGCCCAATCATCTTAATTAAGCCTTGCGAAATTTCACTAGTAGCATGATGATGGGCTTCATCAATAATTAAAATTATTTCCCGGCCATCTTCCTTCGTTCTCTCTAATACCTTTGATAAATTAAAATCCTGCTCATTATCCCGAATATAGACATTGTCTGCTCTATTTATACTTTCCCAATTGAAAAACAAAATTTCGTTTTCACTAATTTTTCTATCGTCCAGGTCCTCAAAATAGGAACACTTTAATGCTCGGCTTGTTTCAAAATAGTTTTCTAACTTCTCTCGGCTTTGAATATGAAGTTGTCGTGGTGCCGTCCAAATAAAACTCAATGATTGCCTAACTTCTCTATCATCAACTAACTGCTTCAAAAATTCTGCCATCATTATTGTTTTTCCCGAACCGGTCGGCGACTTAAAAACCAATTTTTTACTACCAGGATAACCCAAAAG
>CALMWW010000156.1 GCA_937870835.1 uncultured bacterium | reverse complement strand
TGCCGGTCAAAAAATAAATAGTCCAATAATCAAACACCTCTTTTTGAGGTGTTTTTAATAAATATGAAAAATAAAATATACGAAAATAAATTTGTAGGAGAAATCTTGGAAAGAGTCACGAAAATTATAAAAAAAAGTTCAATAACAGAAAAAGATATCTTAAAGTCTAAAAAAGGCCTTTATTCATTAAAAAGGAAAAAAAGTATTTGTGATCTATATAATATGGATGTATTTTATCGGTTAAGCAATATAATAGATATTTTAAATGACATAGATAATGTTAAGTTTTTTCTTAAAAATTATCATTTTTCGAAAAAATCAAAAAAGAACAAAATAGCAAAGACTGTTTATACCATATATCATTTAGAAGTTTATTTTATAAAGATGGTTAGTTTAAGAGACAGGTTATCTCTTTTAATTAACACTGTTTATGATTTGGGACTACCAGATAAAGAAGCTAAAATATATCTATTGTCTAAAATGAAACAGCTTAAAGGATCTAATCTTATTAAATTGTTAAAAAATTTTGATGATGAATTGCAAAGGAGGAGTATTGTTTCTGGTAGAAATTTAATTAATCATGCTGTCAATTATGATGACGAAAAATTACAATATATTAGAATGTGCGAAATGGTAAAAGACAAGGTAGGTGGTGCAGAGGACATTGTTGATTTAATGATGAAAAAATACATAGAAGAAAAAGAAGGAATTATTAAAAAAAATAAGGAATTTATTGAAAGTTTTTTAAATAAATTTTTAGATGAAATTAAATTAGAATATAATAAAAAGATTACGGCAATGAAATCAATATAGAGGAGATCCATTTTTAGATAAAGGTAAGAGAAATATAAATTAAATTAACGATAGCAAATAAGAAACTTCCTTGTTTGTAGTTTTTAAGTCTTTCAATTTGAGTAGGCAGAGAGTTGCTTGCTTCTTTTTGTTCTTCAGTTGAAACCCTGGCTAAAATTTAAAATTATGGCTTTCATAGTTTCTATTTTTTAATTTAATGCATCTATAAAAAATACTCGTTGGCAGAAAGCACTAATTCCAATGCCATTTGTAGCATTAGTTTTTATTCTATAAGTTGGTATGTTGTTTATATAAATAGTGTATCCTACACCTGAATCTTTTTTAGATTGTTTATCCATAAATGTTTACCACCTTATTTCTGATTTTTTTAAGACATTTATTAAACTCTTTTTTATCAATTCTAAACTCTTTGCCGATTTTGTGCCTTTAATTTTCTTGCTTTTATATAGCGGTAAATTGTCATTTCAGAAACTCGCAATTTTTTAGCTAATTCTTCAACTAAATAAAAATTTTTTTCTTGTGTCATAAAACTAATAGTTTTTAATCATTTCAATTATATTAAGTGGCTTAGCGAGAACTTGTTTTCCGTCTATTGTTTCACCAGTTCTAAAAATATGCTCCCAGTAACTGTAATTCTGTTTTCCCCCAAAAAGCGTTGAAGATAATTCTTTGTTTTTCCACAGTGGGAGCGAGGCAAGGTTGTGTGTAAAGTTTCTGATATTTTGCCATAATAGGTCTGAAAATGGTTCTTGGAAAAATCTGTCGCTTGGTATAGTTTTACCCTGTATTGCGAAAAAATTATTTATAATACTTTTAATGTATTGAAGTCAGTTATACATAATTTCTTCCTTGCTCATTCGTACGGCTGTTAAATGCTCTTCGGGTATATCTTCTCCTTCTCTTAACTTATTCTCTATGCGGTTAACTCCCAAATCTTGATTATATTTTCCGTGATAAATTTCTTCTGCGATTATATTCATTAACTTAACCATTTGCTCTATTTCAAGGGTGCGTGGATTTTCTCCAATATCTGCTTTATAATTCAATGGGGTAGTCAAAGGTTCTTGGTGTAAGAAGAGCGAGTAAAAAGTTTTATCAATCGTACTGTAAGAAATTGGTTTTTTCTTACCTTTGCCTTCAAAATCAATAAACTCACGGAGCATGTTCTCTCTGTGTTGCGTTATACTATTACGGACAAAATCCAAAATATACCTTTTAATCTCCCTTGCCTCTCCCCTGAAATGGTCAATTAGTTGCCTTTCAGAAAAGCTTTCGTCATCTTCGCTTAAATTGTGGTCTTGCTGATAGCGAGAAATTCTGTCAACAAAAAGGGAGTGTCCGAGCTGTCTTTTAATTGATTTATCAAAAGCAACTTGGCGGAGTTGGTCGCCTGCATTTGTGTTGGTGGTTAGTAGAATATCTAAATCTGGGTCAATAAAAATACGGACCGGTAGTTTTTTTACCCCAAGAAAAATTTGAGCGGCGGCTTTATGCTGTCCGTCAAAAATAAAAATTTTATTCAACTCTGTGCTGTCAGAGCCATTATTTGAATCCTTTTTCGTTAATAATCTTGCCAACGCTATATGGAGTTGAGGACGCTTTCGGTGAAATTCCTCTAAAAGCTTTCTCAAACTTTCCTGTGCTATGCCTCTCGGATTTATCTTATCGTCGTGGAACAAGTAAGAGAGCGGAATTTCTGCGTAAAAACTTTTGAAATAGCTTAAATTATCAACCAAAAGATTTGATTGGTAAATTTTATTATCGCCACTATTCGGAAAACTATATTTAACAATATCGTCCTCAATGGAAATTTTAAAATCGTGTTGAGAGCCATTATTTATTTTGAGAATGTGTTTCAATGAGGGAGATTTTTGTTCTTTCATTTCAACCTCGTTTTTTATCTTTTCAAACCTTGCTAAAATTCTCGCAATTCTTAAATCTGCGGCTTGTTTGGAGCGATTACAATGGCTGTGGGTTAAAGCAAAGTTATCAACATTATCCTTCCCACCTTGACTTAGCGGTTCAATATGATCAACATCAAGAGCATCGCCGTGTAGCTCCCAATCAATAGGTTCTTCACATATAAAACATTTGCCTTTTTGAATATTAAAAAGTTCCTTTTCTAATTTTTGCCTCTCGGATTGATTTAATGATGATAAGTATTTTGACGCCATATTTTTATTTTTTAATGCTATTGTTTAACATATCATATTTAAGAATACTTAACAACAGCAAATTTGTGAATTAAGCATCTGTTTTAGTGTTCCGGCTAATTTCTTTTACTAGTTCGGCTAATTCCTCTTTTGTAAAAGCATATTTTACCTCTCGCTTTCTCCCCTCAAAATCAATGTTTTTTTATAATCTCTATCTACCTATCCTCATCAATTTTGCCGTAGCCATAACTACCGAAAGTTGTCCCGACATTTTCTTATCCTAAATTCTAGCTAATAGCTTTCTTTTCTTCTTCGGTTAGTGGGAGCTTTGCGATTTTTTTAACCCACCAGTGTCTAAAAGTGTGCGGGTGATAATACTTAACTCCCGCATTTTCAAACCTTTTTTGAAAATTTTTCTCAAAGATTGGGAGTTTTTAATTTTTTCGGCTCAACTTCTCCCGTATTATAATAGCTTATATTTTCCTTGCCGTTTTCAATTTTGGTTGCTGGAAAAATCGGGTCATCTGGGCTAAATCTTTTTTGCTTATCCAAGTAGTCATACCATTCAAAAAAATAATCCAGCGCCGCCTTATAAGAAAACGACATTAATGTGGACACAATCCTTTTGCTAAACTTTGTTTCAACGCCTAATTTCGGGTTTTGATAAAGCACTAAATTATTTCTATCAAGACTTTTCATTGTTAGCGTCCTAATAGCCAAAATCCTTGCTCCCGCAAGCAATACTATTGAAAATAAAGCTCTATCTCTCATCTCAATCTCGCGGTTTGCCTTTTATGGTTTCAATTCGGCTGTCATTTTGATATAAATATTGTTATAGCGAAAATACATTTTTGGGCGATGAAAAAAATTAAAATATAAGCATGATTTTAGTGATAATATAAGAGTTGATTATGAAGAATGTTTTTCTGATAATTTTAATAAGTTTCTGAGTAGCGAATTTACTCTTTATAAATTTTATAGACAATAAATTAAGCTTGTGAATTCTAGAATAATGGGATAAACTATAAAATACAGACGCTTGGCGCAACTGGGTTAATTTAGTTCAAAGCCAATGAATAAATAAAGGATCAAAAAGCGTTGCGTTGAAAACTTGAACCTAAACTTAGCTTCTTAGTTCTTTAAATATTGGTTTAAAATATTTTTTCTTCTCAAAAAGTAGTCAAAAAAATATTGTAAGATAATAAAATTTATAAAGAACATGATAATAAGAAAAATAAAAAAAGACGATCTGACAAAGTGTTCAAAAATATTAAAAAGGGCTTATTCATTTAAACCCTATAACGAAAATTTTAAAAAACATACAGCCGAATTTTATATATTAAACAAATATAATAACTGCAAAGACAGCAGTTTTGTTTTATTAGATGATGAGCAGAATATTATCGCTTTTGCTTTTTTAAATATTTCTTATTGGAGCGACGGACGTCAGGCGGTCCTAGAAGAAATAGTGGTTGATCCGGATTTTCAGAATAAAGGAGTTGGCACAACATTATTAAATTATATTTTTGAACAGCTAAAATCATTAGATGTAAAATCAGTTATGCTTTGGGCCAAAAAAGATGATCGTTTATTAAAATTTTATAAAAAACACGGATATTCAATAGCTGATGATTTTGTAGTTATGTTTAAAAATTTTTAACTATGAAATATTATAAATATTTTAATATAAGCGAAGGTCAACTGGTTGAAATTAAAAAATAAAATTAGATTTGAGGAGATGGGTCAAGCAAAATTGTTTTTCTGTTTGTGATGAATCAGTTTCTAACTGCCTCAACCCCTGCGAGTCAAATTATATGTTTGGTGTTTGATGTTTCGGCGCTTCGCGCTTCGGTAGGCAGATTGTATAGGGCTTGCCAATATTTTTGGGTTCAATCGCCATCTTTTACGAAAAGAAAAAGCGGTTTGAGCCAATTCTTTTGAGAAAATTCCGTCCCACGACGGGATTTTCTTGCAAGCGATAATTCCTTATCTATATTTTAATATAGATATTATTGGTCCACATTGTATTTTAGAAAAAAATAGAGAATTATGAGAAAACTAATTCAAGTATTAATATTTCCCTTTATAAAGAAAAGAATCGTTATTTATACGCCATTTTTAAAAGACGAGACCTTAAGTTTTGGCAGAGAATTTCCGGAGGCACAGAGGGAAAAGAAACGCCATTAGAAACAGCCAAAAGGGAATCATTTGAAGAAGCAAAATTGACAAGAATTAACAGAAGAGGAAAGAATAAAAATTAAAATATGAGCGAAATAAACCAAGGTCTTAAGGCGTTGAGAATAATATAGTTGACAGTATAAATAGTTAAAAGTGAAAATTGCCTAAACGGCGATTTTTTGATAAAATAGATATATGCAGAAAAATTGGCACACAATTTTACTCGCAGATATTT
>CALMWW010000155.1 GCA_937870835.1 uncultured bacterium | reverse complement strand
ATTGAACAATTTGAGAGAGCAGCAAAAGAATTGAAAAAAGACCCCTTCGCAGTTGCCAGTTTGGATACCAATACTACAAGAATTTGCGCCTTCTTTGTTAGTTGAATGTGATAATTTTATCGGCCTATCTCATAGACTCGTGACCAACTGGCTTACGGATTATATGCTTGAGGGCGAAAAAGACGCGAAGAAAAAAGTTAAAAAGATTGCCAATTATCTAACTGACGAGAAAAATACTCTTTCTCACCAAGAAGGATAGATGCTGAACAACTGCAAAAATTAGGAGTGAAAATTGGGATATTGGAAGAACAAGACGCGAAACTTCAAGATGCTGTTCACCAGCTCCATTTATCAGTAATGGCTACTTTGGATGGAACCGGCGCGGCGAAGATTTTTGAAAATTCGGAAGGTGCTGTTTTGATAAGAATGGTAAATATACAACCAGTCCAAATTATGCCACCACAAAGACCCCAACCCTATCAGTAGCAAAAATCATCGGCTCGCCCGCGAAGCGGGCAATGCGGGCGGGCAAAAAGAAAAGGGGGTCTGGGGCAAATGAATTTTTGCCCGCCCGCCTCGTCTGGGGGTGGGAAAGCATTTCCGCAATTCCTGCCAAAGCAGGAAGGCAAAACAGAAAAATTTTCTTTACAATTTTTTATTCGCGCCCACCCGATATTTTTTTCAATTAAGGAAACGAAAATATTTCTGTTTTGTCCGCCGTCAGGCGGGCGGAAACGCTGGGCGGGAATCAATCCGCAAAATCCCCTGGGTTTTGCTCAAAATGGGTTCGGATTTCGTCCAACAAACACCACCAAATTGAATTAGCCGCTTTGCTCGGGGCTTCGCCCCTCGCTTCGGCGGGCAGTTTTGCGAGCAAATCAAAGAGCTTTTTGAAATCAATTAAAAGTTTTTGCTGGCTGATTCGGCGGTTCGCAAACTTGAAAAGTTTGCCTGTTTTGAGAAACAGAAGCCGATTTTTTTCTTTCGCCTTCGGCGAAAGGCAAAGCGAGCTTTTTTCAAATTGTCGGTGTGCGTTTCCTTTTTCAATTATAATTAAGGAGTAAATAATATGATTAAATATTTCATCTATTATCGTAAATCAACAGAGGAAGAAGAAAGGCAAATTTTATCCATTGAAGCCCAGCTCGCGGAATTGCGGGCGTTTGCCAAACAAAACGGACTTTTTATCGTCCGCGAATATATCGAGAGCAAAACTGCCAAAGAGCCGGGCCGGGAAATATTTAATCAAATGCTTTTGGAAATTGAAAAAGGAA
>CALMWW010000154.1 GCA_937870835.1 uncultured bacterium | reverse complement strand
AGATTTAATCGTCTACCAAAAGAAAAATTAAAAAAATACCTCATTAAAGAATACTCCTTAGAAGAAAAAATGGCAGAGAAAATCGCTTCTCAAAGTAATGGTAAAATAGGTTTAGCAGTCAAACTTTTAGACAAAGAGTTTATCAAAAAGAGAAATGAATTATGGCAGGAATTTTCAGAAATGCTCAACAATAATTTTATTTTTCGCTCTTTATATTTAGAAAATAAATTAAAACTCATCAAAAAACAACAAGAAACCCAAGATAAAGAAGGAAAAGATACCTCTCAAATAAAAGAAATAATCAGTGTTTGGTTAGAGAATTTAGAAAGAGAGATTACTCAGAAAAAGGAATTGCCATTGACGCAGGAAGAGAAAATAAAATTGGCAAAAGAACTGTTGAATGCTTATAACTTAATTAGTTCTTCTAACATTAATATTCAACTTCTTTTGGAAAATATATTTTTAACTGTTTAAAATGTCTTTGTTGGGACAGACATCCTTAATACTTAGTTAATTCAATGTCTTCTGAGATTACAAAAAATTTAGAAAAGGCGGTTGAAGAAATGACTCAATCTTTCCATGAGGCGATTTTAACTTTAAGAACGTCGCGGCCATCGCCGTCGCTGGTAGAAAATATTTCGGTTGAATCTTACGGCAGTTTTTCACCATTAAAGCATCTTGCCTCAATTGCCATTATGCCGCCAAATGTTATTACGATTGAGCCTTGGGATAAATCGCTTTTAAACAATATCAAAAAAGCAATTGAAGTTTCTAATTTAGGTCTCTCGCCGCAGATAGATGGTAATCAGTTGCGGCTTTATCTTCCGCCATTAACTAAAGAAAGAAAAGGGGAATTAATTAAACTTCTAAATCTTAAAAAAGAGGAATTTAGAGTTAAACTTCGCCAATTAAGAGAAGATGCTTTAGAGAATATCAAAGAACTTTTTGACAATAAAGAAATTAGCGAAGATGAAAAATTCAGATTAAAAGAAGAAATTCAAAAAATCATTGATAAAGGAAACGAAAAATTAGATGAATATGAAGCAAACAAAAAAAAAGAAATAGAAGAAA
>CALMWW010000153.1 GCA_937870835.1 uncultured bacterium | reverse complement strand
CTTCGCCAATAATTTCATAGGCTTTTTGAAAAATGTTCTTATCTGTTTTTGTATAGTAATGAATAAAATCTGCTTGCCTAATCCAATTAAGTGCCTGCGATTTAAAACCAGAAATATTTTCTCCAGTATTCCAAGTGATTTTTGCTTTAAAATTTTCTTCTTTGAAATTATTATCTAATAGTATTTTCCCGTAGTGTTCTGCGATATGATCTAGATGCAAATAAAAATTACCTTCTTTGCTCAATAATTCTTTTGCAAGACCTATTCTATTTTCCATCAATGCCAGCCAAGAGGAATCTTGAAAATTATCAATAAATATAAAGTCATTGCCCGTATTAAACGGCGGATCAATATAAATTGTTTGTACTTTTTCTTTGAATTTAGGCAGGATTGTGTTTAATGCCTGATAGTTTTCGCTTTTTATCAGCCAGCCGTCTAAGGATTTATCTAAATCTTCAAACTGGCTTAAGATTTCAAGTTCTAAATCTTTGAAATACTTGGTATCAATTGGAAGATGCTCATATTTTTTAGTTAAATGCGTGCCAGTTAAATCATTTTCAAAAATATCTTTTACTTTAAAGTCTTCCTCAACAATCCCTAACTCTTGCCATTCTTTTATTTGCTCTTTAATACCATTATGTTCAATTATTTTTTTTACTAGTTCTATATCTTTAATCCTATCCAGCGTAATCACATAATTTGAATTTTTAACAAACTTCGGTTTGTTCCAGATTTTTACCAGCTCGTCTTCAAACTGTGAAATAAAGTCAATAATCTTAAAGGCAATGTCTTTGAGGATTTGCAGTTGATTAACTCTGTCTGCGCTCCACTCTTTGGCTCCTTCCCAGAAATACTGATAACTCCAGAGTTTAAACTGTTCCTGTAAAAATGCTTTGGCGTTTTTGTTAATAAAGAAATCAACCTCGCTTTGTTTTTCAAAAACTCTAAAAGCGCGTTCTAATTGTTCTTCGGTAATAGCGATACCTTTTTTCTTTATTGCTTTTAGTATCTCGTCCTGTTTTGTTTTTGTACCCCTTTCTGAATATTGAACACTAAAAACAATCGTTGCGTCTTCACGAACTTTGTCTAACTCAAAAACCAGCGAGCGTTTTTCGTTAGCTTTTTTGCTTTCTATTTTTGAAGCGTCAAAGTAAAACTTAAATCCGTCAAACTCAACCGGCAAACTTCGGAAAATCCGGTCGGTTTTGACATAGTAGAGCATCTGCGTTT
>CALMWW010000152.1 GCA_937870835.1 uncultured bacterium | reverse complement strand
CCACCCGAAGAAACTGCTTCGACTTTAACGAAAATGCTTGTCAGCGTTGTTGAAAATGGTTATGGAAAACTTGCTAAAGTAGATGGTTATTCTAATGAAACTTGACAAAGCTTTATTGGTTTTGCTCCTGCTTATGACCCGAAATTTGTTGTGTTAGTTAGGTTAGATAATCCAACAAAAAACAAAAACTTCAGAGTATTCGGCCACACCAATGTTTCACGACTTAGCCCAGTATATTTTAGACTATTAGCAAATAGGGCCCTCATCATCTAGTGGCTTAGGATATCAGGTTCTCATCCTGAAAACTCGGGTTCGAGTGCCGATGAGGACGCAAGTTTTTAATAAAATCTAATATATGGCGGAAATTTTTTGGCACAATTTGTCAATAGAGGAAATAACTAAATTACTAAAGACAAATTTAGAAGAGGGACTGTCAGAAGACGAAGTAAAAAAACGTCAGAAAGAATTTGGCAAGAATTTGCTTCCCGAAGAAAAACCTTTCTCAAAATTAAAGATTTTCCTTGGCCAATTCAAAAGTCCTTTAATTTATATTTTGCTTATAGCCGGAATTATTACTTTGATTTTGGCAGAATATACAGACGCCATTGTTATTTTCGCCGCTGTTTTTTTAAATGCAATTGTTGGATTTATTCAAGAAAATAAGGCCTCTCAAACCTTAAAGGCTTTAAAAAAAGCGGTTAAACAGGAAGCAGAAGTTTTAAGAGGCAATTTAAGGATTATTGATTCTACCGAACTTGTTCCGGGAGATATTATTGTTTTAAATTCTGGAGATAAAGTTCCTGCTGATGGCAGGATTTTTGAATCTCGCAACTTAAAAATTAACGAAGCGGTCTTAACCGGCGAATGGGTGCCGGCTGAAAAAAACACTAGAACACTACAAATAGAAACACCTTTGGCAGATAGGGATAATATGGTTTATATGGGCACAATTGTTGAAGATGGAAAAGGAAAAGCAATAGTAACCGCAACAGGGGTAAATACCGAAGTTGGGAAAGTGGCCATGATGGTAAGAGAGACAGAAGAAGAAAAAACACCTTATCAAAAAAAGCTAGCAAATTTTTCAAAAACTATTGGAATAATTATTGGGGTAATTTGTTTTTTGATTTTTATTGAAGGAATGCTTATCAATGGAGATTTCGTTGAAATGTTCACTATATCCGTGGCAGTGGCAGTCGCTTCTATTCCCGAAGGGTTGCCTGTGGCGATGACTGTGGTTTTAGCCCTTGGGATGCAGCGAATTTTAAACAAAAAAGGCTTAGTGCGAAAATTAGTTGCTGCTGAAACATTGGGAAGTACTTCAGTGATTTGTAGCGATAAAACAGCTACTTTAACCGAAGGGAAAATGAAGGTTGACAAAATAATTCCCGCCTTCGCCAATGCTACGGCGGGCAAGAGTAATGAATTTTTAATAGTGAAAGCGGCAGCTTTAACTACCGAGGCCTTCATTGAAAACCCTGACGAACCAAAAGAAAGGTGGATTATTAGGGGCCGGCCAACCGATAGGGCATTGTTAGAGGCCGGAATTAAATTTGGAGTTAGTCCCAAAAAGAAATTAGAGAAAAATAAAATTGACGAACTTCTTTTTAATTCCATCAATAAGTTTTCGGCTGCGCTTTATCAAGAAGATGGTGAAAAGATTTTGTATGTTTGTGGCGCGCCGGAAAAAATTTTAGAACTTTCCGTTTTGACCGACGAAGAAAAAACAAAATGGCAAGAAACATTAGAGGAATTAGCTAAAAAAGGACTAAGAATTGTCGCTGCCTCCTATAAAAAACTTACAACTTACAATCCACAACTTACAACTCTTAAAGATGAAATTAATAATTTAATCTTTACCGGTTTTATTACTTTAAAGGACCCAATTAGGCAGGATGTAAAAGAGGCAATGCGGGTATGCCGGCGGGCAGGGATGAAACCGATTATTGTCACCGGCGACCATAAACTTACAGCCAAAGCGGTAGCAGAAGAGTTGGGTTTTAAGATTAAAGAGGAGAATATTTTGGAGGGCAAAGATTTAGATAAACTTTCGGATGAAGAATTTGATAAAATTTTAGACAAAATTCAAATTTATGCCAGAGTAGAGCCAAAACATAAAATGAGAATAGTTTCTGCTTGGCAAAAAAGGGGAGAAGTTGTAGCAATGACTGGTGATGGAATAAATGACGCCCCAGCGCTTAAAAAAGCGGACATTGGCGTAGCTTTGGGTTCTGGCACTGAAGTAGCGAAAGAAGTATCCGACTTAATTTTATTAAACGACAGTTTTTCAATTATTGTGGCAGCAGTAGAAGAGGGAAGGACGGTTTTAGATAATATTAGAAAGGTTATTACTTATTTGGTTTCTGATAGTTTTTGTGAAGTAATCTTAATTGGAGGTTCAATGGTTATAAGTTGGTTTACTCACCAAACCTGGATTTTACCAGTTACAGCAGTTCAAATTCTATGGACGAATTTAATTGAAGACGGCTTGCCCAATATCGCCTTGGCTTTTGAACCTAAAGAAAAGGATTTGATGAAAAGGAAGCCCGGCGGCCATGAGACCCCCTTATTAACAAAGGAAATGAAAACTCTTATTTTAATTGCCGGGTTAATAGACGATATTTTACTTTTGGGATTATTTTTTTGGCTTCTAAAATTTTCCGGCTATTCAATCTTCCATATTCAGTCAATTATGTTTACTAATTTAGTCACAGATACTCTTTATTTTGCTTTTTGCTGCAAGAGCTTAAGAAGAAACTTCTGGCACATCAATCCTTTTTCAAATAAACTTTTGAATATCTCTCTTGTGGTAAGCGCGATTTTACTCTTTGGAGCTTTGTATTTCCCGCCCTTGCAAATTCTTTTAAAAACTGAACCTCTTTATCTTTTTGATTGGGGGTTAGTTTTAGGCTTAACCCTAATTGACATTATTGCAATTGAAGTTACAAAATGGTTTTTTATATCAAAACATAATGTTAAATGA
>CALMWW010000151.1 GCA_937870835.1 uncultured bacterium | reverse complement strand
TCAATTTTTTGTAAAATAATACGCGAGCAATGTTGGTATATGGTTATTTTTAAGGCATCTTTTTTTAATATAATTTAAGTGTATTTTTTGATTTTTATAATATGAAGTTATATTAAACCATTGACTAAAGGAGCATAAAATGATATATTTTGCATATATTAAATAGAATAAATAAACCTAAAATTATGTTAGCTGTTATTAAAACCGGCGGGAAACAATATAAAGTTACGCCGGGTCAAAAAATAAAAATAGAAAAATTAAACGGAGAAGAAGGAAAAGAAGTTACTTTTGAAGAAGTACTTTTAGTGGAAAACGACAATGATGTTGTTATTGGCGATCCTTTAGTTAAAAACGCTAAAGTATTAGGAAAAATATTGAAACAAGATAAGCACGATAAAGTAATTATTTATAAATATAAACCTAAAAAAAGATACAAAGTGAAAAAGGGGCATCGACAGCCCTATACTGAAGTAGAAATTTTGAAAATAGAAGCTTAAAAATCAACTTCGTTTTCAAGGGTGCGGCCAGTTTCTAAATTACGGAAACTGGCTCTTTGTTTATCAAAATATAATTCAACTTTTCCTACTGGACCATTTCTATGCTTTGCAATAATAATATCTGCTACTCCGGGACGAGGCGTATCGGGACGATAGGCATCTTCACGATAGATTAATAAAACCACATCAGCATCTTGCTCTAATGAACCTGATTCGCGCAAGTCAGATAGGCGGGGAATTTTAGGGGTCCTTTGCTCAACCGCCCGGGATAATTGAGATAAAGCCAAAACTGGCACATTTAATTCTCGCGCTAAACTTTTTAAGGATCGGGAAATTTCAGTAATTTGCTGAACACTGTTTGTTAATTTAGAATTTGGTTCAATTAATTGTAAATAATCTATTATAATTAAACCCAACCCCCGGCTTGACTGCAACCGTCTGGCCATGGCGCGCATTTGTAAAACACTGCAGGTTGCGGCATCGTCAATATATATTGGCGCTTCTGATAAAGTGCCTAAGGCATGTTGGATACAAGCAAAGTCGCTATCATCGCCATCAGACGATAAATGACCCTGCCTAATTTTCCAAGAATCAATATTTGACTCAGAGCTAATTAAGCGGTCAATTAACTGGTCTTTGCTCATTTCCAAAGAAAAAAGACCTACTGGTTTTTTTTCTTTAATGGCCACATTTTTAGCAATATCTAAAGCTAAACTACTTTTACCCATTGATGGTCGAGCTGCTAAGATAATTAAATCTGAATTTTGTAATCCGGATAACATAGCATCTAAACCATGAAATCCAGTAGAAATTCCTCGCAACACTCCTTTTTGACGGGAAAGCTTTTCCATCCTTTCGTAAGCTTGTTCAAGAAATGGTTTAATTGGTAAAAATGATTGGGTTAAACTTTTTTGAGTAATGCCAAAAATTCTTTTTTCAGCCGTATCAAGTAAATAATCTGGGTCTTGAGCTTCGTCATAACCCATTAGAGTAATATCTTCCCCGGCTTGAATTAAATCTCTAAGAATCCTTTTCTTCTGCACAATTTTAGCATAAGTCAATATATGGCTGGCTGTTGGAACTAGGTTTATTAATTCAGTTAAATAAGCCACTCCGCCAGCTTCTTCTAATTGATTAGTTTCTTTTAATTTTGAGGAAACAGAAATTAGGTCAATGGGTTCGCCCTTACCGAAAAGCGTTTCAATAACTTGATAAATAATTTGATGATTTTTTTTATAAAAATCTTCCGCGCGCAAAAAATCAGCCACTTTAATAATGGCGTCTTTATCTATCATCAATGACCCAAGCGCGCTTTTTTCCGCCTCTATATCTTGAGGAGGAATTTTAACTCCGGTTTTATGATTTGAAAACTCTTTAACCATTAGCTATAATATAGCAAGCAACCATATCGTCGTCAACTAAGTTTATATAAGAAATAATTTTTAGAAAAAAAGTCAAGGATTATAGATTTAAGATAGATAAGGAAAATAATAAATTAAAAAATATATTAGACAATGAAAGTTGGACTTATTTCATCTCATTCTTTTGTTAATCCGGGTGGCGTAAAAAGCCATATTTTAGGTTTATCAAATGCTTTTGATAAAATGGGGATAGAAAATAAAATTATTGTCCCACGCCGAAAGTTTTTTGAAAATTATGATAAAAAAATAATAATTTTAGGCGCCTCAATTCCTTTCAATGTTGCCGGCACGCAAGGAGATATTTGTTTTAATTTTAATCCTTTAACAATTAAAAAAATAATTAAACAAGAAAAATTTGATGTTTTGCATTTTCATAACTTTATTATTCCCTTTGCTGAACAAATTTTAAAAGCTTCGCGATGTCTTAATATTCTTACTTTTCACGCCAATCTTGAAGCAATGCCTGTTATTAATAAAGCGTCAATAATTTCAAAATTATTTTTTGATGAATTAAATAAAAAAATAGATGGTGTTATTGGAGTGGCTAAGCTTAATTTAGATTCGCTTCAAAATTATAGCGGTCCCAAAATAATTATTCCCAACGGCATTAATTTAGATAGTTTTAATCCTAATGCGCTTAAAATTGAAAAATTCGCTCAAGATAATAAGATAAAGATTTTATTTGTAGGGCGAATTGAGGAAAGGAAGGGTTTAATTTATTTATTAGAAGCTTATAAAATTCTAAAACAAAAATATCCAGAGATAGAATTAATTATTGTGGGAGAAGGAGGGCTAAAAAATAAATGTTTAGGTTTTACGCACGAAAATAACTTAAAAGATGTTTATTTTGAAGGGGAAAAAAATGATGAAGAATTAAAAAGATATTTTGCTACAGCTGATATTTATTGCAGTCCAGCTATATTTGGAGAGAGCTTTGGCATTGTCCTTTTAGAAGCAATGGCAATGGGTAAGCCTATTTGTGGCTTTGCTAATAGCGGCTATCAGCAATTATTAGCCAATACTCAGGCGGAAAAATTTTTAGCTGAACCAAAGAATTCAAATCAATTAGCTAAAATATTAGAACAATTCATTGCAAATCCAAAATTACGCCAGCAAATGGGGGAGTGGGGGTTAAAATATGTTCAACAATATTCTTGGGATAAAATAGCGCATCAGGTTATTGATTTTTATCAATATTGTTTAGATATTAAGAAATCAAAGTCTTAAAACTTATGGTCTTTTGTAATTAAAAATAAATTTGACTTAAACTTAAAAATAAATTATTATTTTAGGCGGCATTTTTAAAAAAGAGGTGCCGTATGAAAGAAAGAATTATTTATGGAGAGATAAACTCAAAAAGCGTTTACTGGTTGATTACGGAAGACGACGTTAATAATCAAACGATTATTAGAAAATTAATCGTTGATACGGAGTCGCTGCCGTTAACAGGCTCGCTTAAAAGAGCGTATGGAAAAAAGAAAAAAGAAAGAATAAATGGCTCTAAGACAGAGTACGAAACTAAAATTTTTATCAAAACTAAAGATGGCAAACAATTAGTTCTTTGCGATAAAGTTTTACAAGAATTTACTTAAAAATTAGAAAAATAACGATAAAGACATTTTGTCTTTTTTTATTTTCTTTTAAGCATAACTTTTTTATTTTCTAAGTCCTCTACCAACCAACCCATTGCCTCAAGTTCTTTCCTAATTTTATCAGCCACTTCCCAGTTTTTTATTTCACGTTCTTGTTTTCGTTGATTCAATTTATCTAAAACTTCTCTTGGTAAAATTGATAAATCGTCGGTCCATAAAGGCAATCCGTTCTCATCTTTTATTTCAATAATATAATCTTGTTCTAATTCGCTAAAATTATACCCCACATCTGAAAGCCGTAATCCAAAAATTTTATCAAAATCCAAAAGCAATTTATATTTCACATTTTTAGATAATTTTTTATTTTTAACAATATTCCAAGTTAAAGCTAAGGCCATTGGTAAATCTAAATCATTATTAATATATTCTAAAAATTTAGCTTTATAATTTTCAAAATCATTAGTTTGAAAATCGGTTTCATTGCTATTTTTGAATTCAGCTGTTTTTTCGTATAATTTATCTAAACTATTTTGGGCAAAGTTCATAGCTTCATCTCCAAAATTCAATTTAGAACGATAATGGCTTGTTAAGCATAAATAACGATAAGCTAAAGGATTATATCCTTTATTTTTTAGTTCCTGAACAGTTAAGATATTATTAGCCGACTTACTCATTTTAGCATCTTTAACTACTAAAAATTCACCATGCAGCCAGTAATTGGCTAATAATTTTCCATAAGCTGCTTTAGCTTGGGCGATTTCATTAGTATGATGGATGGGGATATGGTCAATTCCACCGCAATGGATATCAAACGGCAATCCTAAATTTTTAATACTCATTACGACACATTCGGTGTGCCATCCCGGGAAACCAATACCCCATGGTGAATCCCATTCCATTTGCCTTTTTTCATTTTTAGGACTAAATTTCCATAAGGCAAAATCAGTAGGATTCTTTTTTTGTTTATTTTCTTCAATTCGGCTTCGCAATTTTTTCTTAATTGTTCTTGACCATAAGTGGCCGTAATTTCTTCCTAATTTGGCAGTATCAAAATATACTCCATCATCAATAATATAAGTAAAACCTTTTTGTTCTAATATTTGTATTAGTTTTATTTGTTCGGCAATTGTATCAGTTGCTTTTACTAAAACAGATGGCTTTTTTATATTAAGGGCTTGCATATCTTTCAAAAAAGCATCTGTATAAAATTCTGCAATTTCCCAAACAGTTTTATGTTCACGGATAGCTCCTTTTTCTAACTTGTCTTGTCCTTCATCAGAGTCAGAAGTTAAATGACCAACATCGGTAATATTCATCACATGTTTTACTTTATAGTCAGTATATTCTAATGCCCTTTTCAAAAAATCTTCAAAAAGATAGGTTCTAAAATTACCAATATGAGCATACCAATATACTGTTGGCCCGCAGGTATACAAGCCAACCTCTTGGGGTTGAATTGGCTTAAATTCTTCTAATTTTTTAGTTAGAGTATTATATAATTTCATAAAAATAATTTTATAATTTATATCTATTATAGATTATAACAAACAAAGAAAGAAAAGCAAAAATTAAATTTTATCCTTGTTTCTTTTATTATTATAAATATCTTTCTCCTCGGTCTGGAAAAATAGTTACGATATTGGCAGTTGGATGAGCTTGAGCAAAATTTTTTGCTACAAAAAAAGCCGCTCCTGAGCTTGGTCCTCCTAAAATTCCACTTTGGGACGCTAATTCTTGGCGAGCCGCAAAAGCCTTTTCAGCTTCTAATTCTATAATCTCATCCACTAATTTTAAATCAGCCACTGGAGGAATATATTCTTTTAATGATCTTAATCCTTCAATAATTTCGCCTTCTTTTGGTTGAACGCCAATAATTTTAATTTTAGGATAACGTTCCTTTAATTTCATGCCAATGCCAGTAATTGTTCCGCCGGTTCCCATACCCGCCACAAAAAAATCTATGGATTGACCCTCCATTTGTTCAATAATTTCTTCAGCAGTTTGAGTATAATGAGCAAAAGGGTTCATTTTATTTTCGTATTGATTTAAGAATACTAAATGTTCGTCTTCTTTGGCGCGTTGTTTAATTTGTTCAATTGCAATTTGGCCAAATTTTTCTTTTTCAATCAAGATTACCTCTCCGCCATAAGCCGCAATCATTCTAATTTTAGAAGGACTCGTAGATTTTGGCATCATTACTTTAACACGATAACCTTTCATTGCCCCCACCATTGCTAAAGCAATTCCTGTATTGCCGCTGGTGGGTTCCATAATAGTATCTCCTTTTTTTAACAAGCCTTTTTGTTCTGCATCGTTTATCATATTCAAAACTATGCGGTCTTTAATAGAACCGCCCGGATTCATACCCTCTATTTTAGCAAAAATATTACCACGAAAATTTTTTTCCGAAGTAACAATTTTTACAAGGGGCGTATGCCCGATATAATCTAAAATTGTTTTCATATAATTTTTTAATAAAATAAAACCCCTTCTATTATAAGAAGAGATTTTGTTTTAATTAAGTTTTAATTTAAATTAATTGCCAAAATAAAACTAATCTCTTCACAAAGAGCGGCAACAACAACTGCAAATTGAGAATATAGTTTTACTGTTCATAATCTATTATGTTTTCATAATATCATTTTATAATTGCCTGTCAAGGTAAAATTTATTTCAAATTTATTGATATTAATTTTTTGAGGTTGTAAAATTTTTAAAATTATGGTATTAAAAAAATGTCTTTCGCGCTTCACCATTTCACCTCCTAAACCGGCGCGAAGGACACTATAAAATTTGTTCTTTTAATTTAATGATTTAATGCTCTTTACTAAAATAGAGATCTATACATAACGGGTCTCTTTTGTTGTTTATATTGATTTTTATGCCTAAACATAATAGAATAAATAACTAAATAAATTATTTATGGCAAACTTAGTTTTATATAGAAAATATAGGCCTCAAACTTTTAAAGAATTTATTGGCCAAAAAAATATTGTTAAAATTATCAGCAATGAAGTAATCTCGGGCGATATTGCGCATGCTTATCTTTTTTCTGGTCACCGCGGGACCGGCAAAACTACTTTAGCTCGGCTTTTTGCAAAATCAATTAATTGTTTAAATAGAAAAGGAGCCGAGCCGTGTAATAAATGTTCTGCTTGTTTGGAAATTAATAGTGGCCGTGCTATTGATATTATTGAAATTGATGCGGCTAGCAACCGCGGTATTGATGAAATTAGAGGAATAAAAGACACCATTAAATTTGCTCCTGCTTTTTTAAAATACAAAGTTTTAATTTTAGATGAAGCGCATCAATTATCTAAAGATGCCGCCAACGCACTTTTGAAAATGTTAGAAGAACCGCCTGCTTATGCTATTTTTATTTTAGCTACTACCGAAGCGCATAAGATGATTCCTACAATTGCCTCCCGTTGTCAAAAATTTGAGTTTCACAAACTTTCATTTGAAGAAATGGTAAAAAAATTAAATTTTATCTGTAAACAAGAGGGGATAGATTGTGATCCGGAAGCGATTAATCTCATTGTTGCCTCATCAGAAGGCTCTATGCGTGACGCTGAAGCTAAATTAAATCAAATCGTTAATTTTTTTGCTGGCCAA
The DNA here is from genome assembly GCA_937870835.1 of uncultured bacterium. Taxonomy (GTDB): domain Bacteria; phylum Patescibacteriota; class Minisyncoccia; order Minisyncoccales; family Minisyncoccaceae; genus UBA6220. The sequence goes on along the minus strand of CALMWW010000151.1, from coordinate 11,244 downwards.
AAAATAAAAGCCGAAGATGTAAAATCGCTTTTAGGATTAGTGGATATTAATTTGCTTTTTGAATTATGTGAAATGCTTTCTCACAAAGACAAAGCTAAGGCCTTGCGATTTTTAAATGATAATATTGAAAAAGGATTAGATATTCAAGAATTTACCAAAGCGTTAGTTGACTATTTACGAAAATTGCTTATTCTAAAGATTGACCCAACTTTAGCTGACCTAACCTTACCCGGAGAAACAGATGAACTGAAAGCGCATTTTATTAAACAAGCAGAAAATTTTGAAGAAAATTATTTAAGGAAAATTTTAGATTTAGTATTGGAGGCAGAGAACAAAACAAAATATGCTTCTATAATACAATTGCCGCTGGAATTAGCAATTATTGAGGCTATGGGTTTTTAATTTATATTACCTTGCGGGATCGTCTAATGGTAGGACCGCGGCCTTTGAAGCCGTTAATCTTGGTTCGAATCCAAGTCCCGCAGCTATATTATTCAAATTGTAAAAACATAAACAAAAGTTATATTTATAATAAACCTTTGAGAGTTCAACTTGGATTCGAACGCGCAGCCACGGCGCTTGATTGTATTCAATCAAGGGCCGGAGGCTGACGAGCCGAGGCCAGCCCGAAGGCAGATTCAGCAGAATCTGACCTGAGGGGCGAGCGGGGCCTGAGGGCGGTTTCAGCAGAAACCGACAACTCAGGCGAATTCAAATCCCGCAGCTATATCATTCAAATTGTAAAAACATAAACAGAAAAATCATTCAAAACATTAAATGTTTTGTCATATTTTTCTGAATGATTATCTTAAAAGAGGTATATAGGGTGGCATTATACAAAATGCTTTTAAAAAAGAATAGTGATATAATATTATTGTCACTCAAATTATGTTAATAAAAATAAAATTGTTTTATTTATTTACAAAGAGGGGCGATAATCTCGGTATACTTAACTATTTGGTAAGTATATGATTGGGCGATGATTGTCGCTCCTTTTTGTTATATAAATAAAAATAAAAAATTAAAACTATGAAAATACAAGGAAATAAAGGGACATGGTATTCAATGGTGTTAGCAATTATTATTTATGTGGGAACTTTTGCATTAGCATATTATCTTGGTGAACAAAGAGCTGAAATTAAAATTTACTCCCAACAAACAGAGCAGATTTTAAGTCAACAAAATAATAACAACCAAGTTATTAATACGGATTAAATATTTATAAAAACCTAATTGCGGAAAAGTTGCTTGGTTATTTCTGGTATTTTTAAATTTTAAGAGTATAATAAGAGTATAATAAAAATATAATTATAATAAAAATAAAAAATTAAAACTATGAAAATAGAATGGAATAAAGTTACATGGTATTCAATGGTGTTAGCAATTATTATTTATGTGGGAACTTTTGCATTAGCATATTATCTTGGTGAACAAAGAGCTGAAATTAAAATTTACTCTCAACAAACAGAGCAGATTTTAAGTCAACAAAATAATAACAACCAAGTTATTAACTCTGTAGTTTTTCAATGTATCGACAATAAAAGCATTAGAGCTATATTTTTCAGAGATAAAGTTGAATTATCATTAAGCGATCAAAGAAATATGGTGTTAATGCAAGCTATTTCTGCTTCGGGGGCTCGTTATGCCAACACCGACGAATCAATTGTCTTTTGGAATAAAGGAGATACTGCTTTTATTCAAGAAGGCGATGTAACAACTTATGAGAATTGCGTGGTTGTCCCCGCTGAGTCAGCCGAATAAATAAATATGCTTACTATCACAAGCCCAGCTTTTATAAATAATGGGAAAATACCTATTGAATATACTTGTAAAGGCAAGGGGATTAGCCCTGCCTTAAAAATAGAAAATATACCACCTCAAACGCAAAGCTTGGTTTTAATAATGGACGACCCCGATGCTCCAATCGGAGTTTTTACACATTGGTTAATTTGGAATATTGCTCCTGATACAAGCGAAATAAAAGAAAACAGTGTCCCCGTCAATGCAGTTGTGGGTTTAAATTCTCGTGGTGAAAATAAATACACTCCTCCTTGTCCGCCCTCCGGAACACATCGTTATTTTTTCAAAATATTTGCTTTAGGCACTACCTTAAATTTGCCAAGAGAGACCAGTCAAAAACAATTAGAAGAAGCTATTAATGAACATATTATAGATAGCGGAGAGCTTATAGGTCTTTTCAACCGCGATTAAAACTGCTATATTAAAAACATAGCACCTTAAAAGGAGATGGTGTTTTATGGCGGAAATCACAAAAAAAGATGACAACATTTCGTCAGAGAACTCATTTTATGAGCATAAATTATATGAGGAAGCTCCTCGTATTGTTGAGAATTACGAAAAAATCAGCTGCCCCGTCGCAATTTCTTCAAAGCATGCTCAAACAATCCATCAACTTATCAAAGAAAACGAACAAATTGTCGGACTAAACTTTTGGTTCACTCTATTGGCGCATTCACAAAACTACGCCGAGGTTTTGGGTCTTAAATTAAAAGACCTGGAAGTGCTTTACGAACACGAAAAAAGATTAAACCAAAAGGAAGAGAGGGGATTTTATTCATTTATAGTTGATAATCTACAATTTAGCCTTATTGCCGGATATGATATCGGAGCCAATTACGAGCATTTAAAAAAATATGAAGGCAACTTTTATTTGAATGGTCATTATATTATAATGGCATATTGTGAAACAAATCCAGAAATTAATATTGATAATTTAGAACCCCCTCCGTGGTGTAAAGCAATTTTAGACACTTTTGGATACCAGCAAAACGACGACGAAGATATTGAATTAACATCTTTTCCGTGGGCCAATATAGTGCCAGAAGAGTGGCACATTAAAATCCTTAGAGAATTAAGAAATTAAAGTGTGAATAACTAAGGTTGACAATTTTTTTAAAAGAGCTACATTAATAATAGTTCTTTAGATGAATCTATCTATTTATAAATTTCTTTTTATGAATCTTATTATAGATTCATCTCCCCCCATATGGTCAACAAAATATTTTATATATTAGTTGGCCTCTTTTTTTATTTTAAAAAAATTTGACTTTTAAAAATTAAAAGTTAAAATAATGTCAGCGCTAAAAAGCGCAGGAGTGAAAAATGTACATTATATCAATGAAAATTGCGAATTGTATTCGCAGAGAGGAAGTTAAGCTTTATGGAAAAACCCGCTTGCCAGCTGTTTGCTGGGCTGAAATTTGGGAAATCTAACCTGTTCTTTTGAAGGCGTTAGAATTTAAATATTATATTCAACGCTTTTTTATTTTTATAAATATGATATTATAGAAAATAAATAAGTAATATTTATAAATATTTATAAATAATATGAACAAAAAAATAATCATTGGAAATTGGAAGTGCAACCCCTTAACTCTTAACGAGGCCTTAAAAATATTTTCAAAAATTAAAACTGAAGCAGAAATATCAAAAACCGAAGCAGTAATTTGCCCTCCCAATATTTTCTTAAAGGATTTAATCGCGGAAAAAAGTAAAATTAAAATTGGAGCCCAAGATTGTTTTTATGAAGACAAGGGGCCATTTACTGGAGAAGTTTCAGCAGCTATGTTAAAAAAAATAGGCTGTCAATATGTAATTATTGGTCATTCTGAAACAAGAAAAATTAATCAGGAGACTGATAAAGATATAAATAAAAAAATAATCGCTGCCTTAAAAAATAAATTAATCCCTATTTTTTGTTATGGCGAGAATAGGGAAGAGCATATTAAAAAATTAACTTTTCAAGTATTAAAAAAGCAAATTGAAGAGGGGATTGATAATATCTCCCCCGCCGATCTTTCTAAAATAATTTTCGCCTATGAGCCGATTTGGTCAATTGGCACTGGCAATTTTGCCGACCCCTATGAAATTAATGAAACTAAACAATTTATAATTAATTTATTATCTAAAAAAGCAAAAGGATCTTTTAAGATTGTTTATGGCGGTAGTGTTAATTCAAATAACGCTTCTAAATATTTTTCTATCTCCGGAATGGACGGGCTTTTAATTGGAGCCGCTTCGCTTAATCCAAATGAATTTTTAAAAATAATAAAATCTGTTTAATAAAAATATCCGCTTTTTGGGCGGATTGGAAATTGACCATACTTTTTAGTTTTTTAGTTTTTTACCGCTATGAAATTGTCTATGAATATCCCCTAATCGCTTATTAGTTACGTGAGTATATATTTGAGTGGTGGAAATATTCCGATGTCCTAAAAATTCTTGGATAATTCTTATATCTACCCCCTGATTAAGTAAATCGGTGGCCATTGAATGTCTTAGAGTGTGTGGTGTAGCAAAAAAAGGTATATTGGCCAAAAGAGCGTATTTTTTGACAATTCTTTCTATAGAACGAGCCGTTAAACGGCTTTCTGAGCCATATTTATTCCTATAGCTGATAAATAGAGCCTTGTTGGGGCCAGAACGCGTTTTAAGGTACTTTTTGAGCCAATTTAAGGCCCTTTCTGAAAAATAAACTGTTCGAGGGTGCTTGCCTTTGCCAATAATACCTAATTCTAAGTCTGATTTAGCTTCTATGCCTTTAAATTGGTCTATATTGAGAGCTACTAATTCAGATATTCGTAAGCCAGTAGAAAACAATATCTCTAAAATAGCCCGGTCACGCAAACCTTCTTTGGTTTCTATATTAGGCGCTAAAAGTAATTTTTCAATTTGTTCTAAGGTTAAAAATTTAACTGTTTTTTCTTTGCGCGCATCTTTAGGTAATTGAATTTTATCAGCTGGCAATGAGATAATATCTTTATCGGCAAAATAAGTTAATAATGACCTTAAAGCAATTAAGTAATAGTTTTGAGTTATTTTAGATAAAGTTTTATTGGTCTTAGGGTCCTTAAAGCGCGCTAAAAAAAGCCGATAATCCCAAATATGTTCTGGAGTCAGCTCATGAGGTCTTAAATCATCTCTATGGGTCATTTTAAGCCATTCTTTGAACTTATTTAAATAACGGCTGTAATTTTCTTGAGTTTTTTCAGATAGACCTTTTTCAATCTCGCAATAGTCTAAAAAATCAGGAAAATGTTTAAGGATGGGCTGATTTGATTTTTCCATAATAATATTTATTATTTTGATTTAATTATAATTATTTATAATAAAATATAAAAAAGAGAGAAGATAAATTTTTTATAAATATTTAATTATTTATTTTATAATTTTATTGTTTATTATTTAATTTTAGAAACGCGAGAAAAGGATCTCAAAATAAACAAATCTAAACAAACTATATATTCAAAGCTATTATAGCTATTATATGTCGCTTAACCTACATTGTGCGACGCTATAGATTAACTATATCTAATTTGGTATTATGTGTCAATCCTCTTATCCCCAATAATCTTATTCATAAATAAAATTCAATAAAGAAAAATTGTATTAAATTAAAATAAAACAAAAGTAAAAAACAAAATACAAAATAAAAAAAGAGGAAAAGACTATTAAAACTTTTCCCTTATCTTATATATTGTTTGTATTGTTCGTAGGCAGACTGAATGAATTTTTGTCCGCCATTGGTGCAAATACAGCGCAATATTATTTTCGCTGTCGCGCTATCACTTGCCATTAACTCCGGCAAGACTTTAATTAAGGACTCATAATCCTTGTAGGCATTAATCCGTTGCGCCATGCAATAGATTAACTCCTTTTGCCACCCTGCTTCTGTAGCTAAGGCGATGGCTTTAGAATATTTACCATCTGCGACAAGTTTTCTGAATGCGTTTTGCACAGAAGAAGATGTGGGCTCTTCTGCTATCCATTCATCCCAGTCATCAATGACAGCTGGGACGCCCGCCACTCGGTGAATCCGAGACTGGGTTGTAGGTTTTTGTTCTGACATTATTTTTCCTCCGCCCTTCCCTATCAACCTACTGCTCTTATTAAGTTGGTAAGGAACGACATTTATATTATACTTTATATAATATAAATGTCAATTTTAAAGTCCACATTTAGTTTATGTCTGTTTCAAGGTATATTAATTTAATTAATTTTTGGGCCCCAATATTATTTTTTTGTTTAGTTTTTCAAATTTGGGGTTGACAAGAATTTTAGGCTGATTATAATAATAGCAAATTGAAAGTTAAAGGTCGAATCTATTTTAATTTTAATAAATAAAAATAATAAATATATAAAATTAAGATAAGGTTAAAGCAGATATTGTTAAGCATTTAACCTTGTTATATAAAAAATAATATGATATCAAAAAAAGAATTAAATAATGAAGAAATGTTAGTTAAATTATCAACCGAAGATGAATATCTCAATCATTATTATGATGAAGATGAATTTGATTCATCTGAAGACGATGATTTAGATGAAGATTTAGATGGTGACGAAGATGAAGGCGGCGATTTGGGAGATGATGATTTTGGCGATGATGAAGATGGTGATGATGACGGAGACGAAGATTTAGATGGTGACGAAGATGAAGGCGGCGATTTGGGAGATGATGATTTAGACGGCGATGAATAAAATAGTTTCTAAGTTTTAATCTATTGGTTTTATTAGAACCAATAAAAAATAAAAAATATGGACAATAACACAGAAAATATAAGTGAAAGTGCATCTGAAAATGTATGTGAGGAAAAAGAAGGAGCTGCATCCAAAAAACAACAACAACCTAAAAAACCAGTAAATGTATGGATGATTGTTGCAATTATCTTTTTAATTGTGTCAATTGTGTTGGGTTGTTTGCTGGCTTTTCCAAATACAGCAGCTAAAGTTGGCTTTAATACTACCAATGACGGTAACAATAATCAATCCACTAATATTGGTTCTCCTGAAGCGGCTCAAGCTGAGGCCACAAAAGCGGTTCAATATATTCAGAAAAATTTTGACCCCTCAATTACTTTTAATAAAGTTGATAGTTCGCCAGTTTGTTATTATAAAATTGGTTTGAATTATCAGGGCCAAGTAATAAATTCATATATTTCTACCGATGGCAATTACCTTTTTACGGGCGATCCAATAAATATTGGCAATAAAGTAGATGGAAATTTTGAAAAAACAAACGATCAGATTTGCCAAGAAAACGGCAAGCCAGTTATATACTTTTTCGGAATGACAACTTGCCCTCATTGCAAATGGGAGGAACCAATTATTAAATCTGTGGTTAACTCATTTGGAGACGCAATTGTATATAAAGAAGATATACTTTCTGAAGGCGGAACCGGTTTTGCGAATGACTCTATCTTTAAAAAATATAATCCAACCGGCGGTGTTCCAACTTTAGTTTTAGGATGTAAATATTTCCGTATTGGCTCTGGCGAATCAGCTGGCGAAGAGGCAGAAAAAGCTTCTTTAACTAAATTAATTTGCGAATTAACTAATAATCAGCCAGCGAGCGTGTGCAATAAATAAGATTTTTTATAAAAAATACTTCCCTTTTCGGGGAAGTATTTTTTAGTTTTATAAAATAGAATTTATTTTAATTCTATGGTCGCGCCAACTTCGGCAAATTTCTTTTTTAATTCTTCGGCTTCTTCTTTTTTGGCCTCTTCTTTTATCATCTGAGGTTCGGTAGCAACAGCATCAACCAAATCTTTTGCCTCTTTTAATCCTTTTCCAGTTACATCTCGAACTATTTTAATGGCTTCAATTTTTTTATCGCCTGCGTTTGTTAGAACCACATTGAAAGAAGTTTTTTCTTCCGCTGGTTCAGCAGGAGCAGCGGCTCCATTTACCATTCCGGCTGCAGCCACTACTTGAGGAGCGGCCGAAACACCAAACTTTTTTTCTAAAATTTTGATTAATTCCGATAAATCCAAAACAGACATTTTTTCTATTTCCTCAACAATTTTTTTGAATTTTTCAGGAATTTCTATTTTTTCTATTTCTTCTGCCATTTTTTTATTTGCCCTATTAATATGTTTTTATATTTATATTAAGTGGGCGGTTATTTTTATTATAATTTATTATTTTTTATCTTTGATAGCCGATAATGCGTAAACAAAATTTCTTATATTCCCCTCTAAAACATTTACAAAATTTGTAATAGGCGCGTTTAATGTTCCCAAAAGCATCCCCAATAATTGTTCCTTTCCGGGCAATTGAGCCAGACTAATAATTTTTTCTGATTCATAATAAGTGTTCCCTATCCACCCTCCTATTATTTTATTTTTTTTATTTTTAGTTAATTGATATATAGTTTTTGCAGGTTTAATTTCATCTTCATATCCAAAGATAATAGCTATTTCACCAGATAATTTTTTAATATCTAAATCTATTTTTTTATTCTTAAAAGCAATTTGAATTAGGTTTTTTTTAGCAACCTTCATTTCATTGCCTTCATTTTTTAATTTATTTCTAATTTCAGTTAACTCTTTAACACTGGCATTGGCAAAATCAATAAAAATCATTGATTTTTGTTTTTCAAGCTTTTCTTCAATGTCTTTAATGATATTTTCTTTTTTTTGTTTAGTTAAGGGCATATTTATTAAAAAATCTATGGTTGCCCACAGATTTCAATTAAATTATTAGAAAAAAATAATTTAAAATTATTTTATCCTCGGCAGGGCTTATTGCTTTATTTTGTTGAGTTAACTTTATAAAGCTTGCCTGCTATCTGTGGAATAATTATATTATATTTTGATTATTGCCTACTTTTTGAAATTTGTCAACCTTGACATTTTACATTAATAGGTTATAATTCAAAATATGAAGCACATTCGTAAGGGCCAAAAGGAGGGGCAAATGCTTAAAGCCTTTAAAGATGGGTTTAAGCAGGAGATTCCTCGGAGTAAAAAACAAAAAAAGGTGTACAGCCAAGATGATTACGACGACCTGTATAGTATTAACTGGCGTTCGTAATCTTTTTTTATTTAATTTCACAAATATTTTTTAAGGCAGTAATATCATCAGCCGTTAAAGTAAGGCTCGTGCCTTGATTTATTGGATACATAATACTAAGAGGATTGTTAAGGTGCTCTAATCCTAAAACATGGCCTAATTCATGTGCTAAAACACGAATTAACTTTGTTTTATTTTTATATTGATAAATTTCTATACTTTCAGAAGAGCCATTTATTTTATAAATTCCTTGTTCAAATTCATTAGAATTTTCTTCGCCAACCCCAATGCCATTATATTGATTTATTTTTAAATTTAAATTATCAGCCAAACGATTTAACTCGTCAGCTAAATTATTTATATTGTCTCCTAAGCTTTTAAGCTCTTTATTTAAATTATTTATAGTATTTAATTCGTTTTCTAAATCAGCTTTTTGTTTTTGCAAGGCTTCATATTTTTGTGGGGGCGCTCCCCCATTGTTGTTCCAATAAATAATTTGCTGTTCGTAATTATTCATAGCGGAATTATAGGCATTAATTTTATTTTGCAATTGAACAGTTTTTTGATTATATTCAGCTACTTTTTCGTCATATTCGGATTTTAAATTATTATATTTATTTTTATTATTAGCAATAACGCTATCTAATTGATTTAATTGTTGAGTAGCTTCTTGACGAGTATCATATATTAAACTTATTTTTAGGTTGCCATTGTCAGAATACACAAAAATATCTTTTCCGATTGCTGTTTCCCAAATTTCAGCCGCTTCTTCAACCGAGTCTTTAAATTCTTGTTTAGAAATTCCAAATTGCGGGTCAACTTCTTTAATAGAATATGTGATTGTAGTAAGGCAGGGATTGCGCTTGTGAGAATTATTTAAAATAGAAAAAATATCATCTCTGAATATATAAATACTCCACCCTAAAACCGCAATAATCAAAAAGCTTAAAATTTTATTTAAAGTTGAATTTTTCATTCTTTTTAAATTTTAACATATTTCAAAACAACAAAACAAGCTCTTTTTATTTAGAAATAAGTTTAATAGATAATCAATAGATAATAATGAATTTATCGGGTAGCTAAGGTAGGTCTGGAACCCCTACCCTTCAAGCCGTGTAAGGGTTCTTTAGGCATCTTATAATTTATGATCTAACCATTCTTGTTCTAATTGGTTGATGGTTTTATCGTAAATTCTTTCGATTTCGGATAGATTTTTTGATGTCTCAAAATGTCTTGATGTGTTTCGGTACAATTCGCCGAATTTGTCTTTGCCATATTTTTCGATAATAAACTTAGCAAACGATCCGGCTTGAGGATAAATAATGGTTGGCTCTACGTGTTCCCAATTATTATTATCGCAGAGAAATTCTATTGAGTATAGTTTTTTTCTTTCCATTAATTCTTTAGCAGCTGAATGCAAGTCTTTATTCAAAAAAACGTTTTCCATATATTGAGCCAGTCCTTCACAGAATAAATAAATAGATAATCCCCAAGGCAGTGACAGTAAGTGGGTATCTTCATGCTCCCCTATAAACTTACATTTTTCATTATAAACAACATGTATTTCAAATTTATTAGGATTATTGTTTTCTAATTCTTCCCAAATTGCATTACCCGGACTGTCGTCCCCCATCAATAAGCTCTTTTCTTTTATCGATGGATATATATAATAATTAATCTTTCTGTTATTATCTAATTCTAAAAAAGAAAGTATTTTTAAATAATGCTCTTCTTTAAGTTTAATGATTTCTTTAATGTCTTTTTCAGATAAAGAATCTTTTTGAAAATAAAAAACATAATGAAGAGATTCTTCTTTCCGAAAAGGATAATTTAAATAATCATTTTTATACCATGGTATGTTTTGTGTGTATTCCATGGCTTTATTATACTTTAAAAAACAAAAAGCGCTAACCAAGGCACAATCTTAGGTATCTGGATTTGAGTAAAAAGGAATAAATAAGATGGCATAAAAAAATTTTATGTTTATTTTTTTAATTGTTTTTTATATATTTAGTGATAGTATGTAAAAAATTAATATGTTGCCAAACTTTATTATAAAAAATTAAAACATTGCCATAAAATTATGAATAACAAAATAAAACCTAACAGATTAAGAAAGGGAGATACTATAGGAATAATAAGCCCATCTTCTCCGCTGGCTGGACTCGTTCCTCATCGAGTAGAAAGAGGCATTAAGATGATTGAAAAATTAGGCTTTAATGTAATAATTTCTCCTCATGCATTAAATGTAAAAGATTATTTGTCTGGAACGCCAAAAGAAAGAGCCAATGATCTAAATCTTTTTTTCGCTGATAAAAATATTAAAGCAATATTTTCTTTTATTGGCGGAAATCATTCTAATCAAATCCTGGAATATCTTGACTTCGAAATGATTAAGAATAATCCAAAAATATTTTTGGGTTATTC
>CALMWW010000150.1 GCA_937870835.1 uncultured bacterium | reverse complement strand
GCTCAAGTTGGCAGGGGCGGTAGGATTCGAACCCACAAGACCTCTTTTGGAGAGAGGCAGTTTGCCATTGAGCTTACGCCCCTAAGTTGAAGTAGGCGCTTTCAGCGCCCTAACTTCATTTGCTTACCTATTTTTTTGTTTCTTTGTGCAGAGTGCGTTTTTTGCAAAATTTGCAGAATTTTTGCAACTCTAATTTTTCTTCCACAGCTTTGGTTTTGTTGGTGAAATAGGTTGATTTTTTACAAACCGTACAAACTAATTTAATTGGTTTTTTCTTTTTTGTTGCCATAATTTTTATAATAATTTTATTTAGAAACTGAGCCGATGGAGAGAATCGGACCCTCGACCTTCCCCTTACCAAGGGGATGTTCTGCCACTGAACTACATCGGCCAGCGATATTGGGTGGGCGAAGAGGGATTTGCACCCCCGAAGGCCGTAGCCACCTGATTTACAGTCAGGCCCATTTGGCTGCTTTGGTATTCGCCCTTAATAACTCTTAGATAATAGCAAAATAATCTTTATTTTTCAATAACCTTGCCTCTTTTTTCTTTCCAATCTTGAATTTTTTTTTGATGGCCGGAGATAAGGACAGGTGGCACTTTCCATTTTTCTCCGGAACGGGTTATAAAAACCTCAGGGCGAGTATATTGAGGATATTCTTTAAATCCCCCATTGGAAGTCATTCGCTCTCTTAAAAAATTTGGTTTTCCTAAAACATTAGGAATTAAGCGGGCAACTGCTTCAATAACAACCATAGCTGGCAATTCTCCTCCCATTAAATCATAATTGCCGATTGATATTTTTTCGTCAGCAATATATTTAGCGACCCTTTCGTCTACACCTTCATATCGTCCGCAAATCATAATTAAATTATCATATTGGCTAAATTCATTAGCTTTTTGCTGAGTAAATTTTTTACCGCGGGGAGTAAAAAGAATTACTTTTGTTTTGCCTTTATTTTTTCTTTTAATATCTTGTACTGCTTTGTAAATAGGTTCTACTTTTAAGACCATGCCAAGTCCTCCCCCATAAGGTCGGTCATCTACTTTTTTATGCGGGTCATCTGCCCAATCACGCAAGTTATTAATTTTTATTTTAATTAATTTTTTATCCTGCGCTTTTTTAATAAAAGATTCTTTTAGGAAAGAATCAAATATTGACGGGAAAATTGTAATAATATTAAATTTAATCATAAAAAATAAATTTATTTGTTAAAAACATAGCACGGTTTCTAAAAAGTGTAAATAAAATTATTGTTAAAATTAAAAATATAAAAAAGCCCCTTGCGGGGCTTTTTAAGAATTAAATTTTGAAATCATCAAAATCGTCTACTGGAGATGAATCAGCTGGTTTAGTTTCTTCAGCTGTTTCTTTTTTTCTCGAGCCTCCTTCGGGTTCTTCTATTTTTAAGTTCACCCTTGCATGATTTCTTAAGCCAATTATTCTTATTAAATTACGGATTGCTCTGGCTGTAGAGCCTTGTCTTCCGATTAATTGACCCATATCTTCAGGGTTAACCTTAACGGAAAGTAGTACCCCCATTTCGTCAACTTTTCTTTCTACCTTGACATCTTCGGGGTGGTCTACTAAATTTTTTACTATGTATTCAAGGAAGTCTCTGTCTTTTGGTGCTTCTGTCATTTTATTTATAAATTAAAATTAATTTTGTTGGGCAGTTCGACCTTTCTTATATTCATATTTTTCTACCCTCTCTAACCATTATGAACATATTTTAAAATATGTCAACAATTATATTTTCCCCTTTTTATAATCTAATTATATTCTAAATAGCAAAATTAATTCGTTGAATTTTCTGTTTCCTGATTGGGCTCATTAATATTATTATCTTGAATGTTGGAATTAGAATTATCAGCCGCCGGAACAGACGACTCGGGAACATTAGCGGTATTTGTTTCACTACCAGAATTAATATTTTTTGTTTCTTCAGATGTGGTTTCTGGGGTTTTTTTAGTAAATATCATTTTTCGTTTGGGCGCGTTAATAATTTTTTCATTTACTAACATATTATAAACCGTATCTGAGGTTTGCGCGCCGACTTTTAGCCAATATAAAACTCGGTCTTTATTAAAGTTTTTTTCTTTTGTTTTAGGATTAAAAAAACCAACTTCTTCAATAAATTTTCCTCCTCGGGGAGGGTTTTGTTTGTCTGTAACCACTACTTTATAGGAGGGTTGATTTTTCTTACCAATTCTTAAAAGTCTTATCGTAAGCATTTTATATATATTTTTTTTATTTTTATTACTTTGATATATTATAATAATATTTATTTTTTAGCAATAGGTAAAATTTTTACCAATCTTTAATCAATAAAGCTTTGGCGGCCGCATCAAGTTCGGCCTCATGCTTTGAAGAGCCATGTCCTTCCGCTATCAATTCATCTTTTAAATAAACCCCCACAATAAAATTTTTGTTATGGTCTGGTCCACTTTCGTCTATTACTTGATATGTTGGTGTAATCCCGATTATTTCTTGGGATTTTTCTTGAAATAACGATTTAGGGTCTTTGTATAGCTTATTTTTAATAATTAAAGGAAGTTTTGGTTCAATTAAATGTTGTAAAATAAAAGTTTGGCAAGCACTATAACCTTGATCTAAATATAAGGCACCAATAAAAGCTTCAAATGTATCTGCTAAAATATATTTTTTTGATCGTCCTTTTTCTTTTTTTTCGCCTTGAGATAATAATAGGTATTTTCCAAAATTTAATTCTTTGGCTACCTCTGACAACATATTAGCGTTTACTAAGGAAGCGCGCCAGCCCGTCATTTCCCCCTCTGGCTTATCTGGATAATTTTTATATAAATTTTCGGTTGTAACTAATTCTAAAACCGCATCTCCTAAAAATTCTAAACGTTCGTTATGATATAAAGGAAAATTTGGATTTTCATTTATATAGGAGCGATGGCAAAAGGCTTGTGTAAGCAAGTCTTTATTTTGAAAATTAATTTGTAATTTTTTTTCAAGATTAGAAAAGTCTTCCATATTTTATTTCTTTAAGTGCAATTAAATTTGTATTAATTTTTTTCTTCAGATGATTCAACCTCAGACAATTCAGATGATAAAGAAATTTCTTTTTTATTTTGGTCCTCAATGTGTTCTTGCTCTTGTTCTTCCAAACCGCGATAAACAGTTCCTAAAACTCCGTTTATAAAGCGACGCGAACTTTCTCCACCAAAATTTTTAGCTAATTCAATAGATTCATTAATAGCTACTTTAGGAGGAACATTTTCTTTGTTACCATAAATTAATTCATAAATTCCAATTCTCAAGATATTACGGTCTAAAATATTAATTTGAGAAAGCGGCCATTCGGGAGCTGTTGTTTCTATAATTTTATCAATATATTTTTGATTTTCTTTCACGCCATTTATTAATTCCCAGATAAAATCTACGCTTTCTAATCCCTGCCCAAATTCATTAATATTTCTTTGAGTAATTAAACGAAGGACGTGAGGGTCTTTCGCGCCATTAAAATCCCATTCGTATAAACTTTGCATAGCTATTGACCGAGAAAGATGCCGAGATGCCATATTTTTTTAATTAGATTTTGTTTCTTTTTCAGGAGCATTAGATTCAGCCGCTTGTATTTCTTTAGCTCGTTTTTTTTGTTCTTTTTTTTCTAATTTTGCAAAAATATTCAAATATTCTTTGCCTTTATAAAAACCGCAATAACCGCAAACAGTATGTGGTAAAACCGGTTTTCCGCATTTGGGACATTTTACTAATTCTGGAGCCTTGATAAATATATTTCCTCGTCTGCGATTGCGGCGGGATTGATTGTGTCGTTGTTTTGGAACTGCCATTGAATTAATTGAATTAGAATTTTAACTATAAATTTAAAATTTTAAGTCTATATTCTTAATTCAGATTATTTATATTAGTATAATATTATTAACATTTTATAGCTGTTTTGTAAAGGATTGGATGCATATAGCTTGCATTTTAATATTATATTTTACCTCAAAAGTATAAAATATAGAAGCAAACCCATTAAAATAGAGGTTTTATTATGCGCTTATTAAAAAATAGCGGTACAGTCCTTAACATTTAGATTAAGACTATACCGCATATATAACGAGCAGGAGGAACCACACTTTTAAAAAATCGTGTGTAATATAATTATTATATTATTATAAAATTTGTCAAGGGGATGTATAATGCCACCAATTAAAGAAAAAACAAAAAAAGAGGCTATCCTCAATGATTATTGCCTATCATAAGCAAAAAGCAATGTTATAAACTCTATAGAAGGTCTTATAGACGGTGCCCAATGATAAGATGTTTGTTGTTATATGTAAACTATTTTAAAAAGAAATTTATAAATTTGTTATAAATATATTATGGTCTTATTTTTTTTGTTTTATTTGTCTTCAGCTCCACATAAAAGGTAGATCCTTGGTTTATGCCAGCAGATTCAGCCCAGATGCGGC
>CALMWW010000149.1 GCA_937870835.1 uncultured bacterium | reverse complement strand
TTTTGTATCTTTTGTTCAAAGACCCGAATATTATTTATGGTTTTGGTTTTGGTGCTTCTTCGGTGGCAATCTTTTTAAGAGTTGGAGGAGGGTTATACACTAAAGCAGCGGATGTCGGCGCTGATTTAGTTGGCAAGGTAGAATTAGATATCCCTGAAGATGACCCGCGAAATCCAGCAGTAATTGCTGATAATGTTGGCGACAATGTTGGCGATGTGGCAGGAATGGGCGCTGACCTTTTTGAAAGTTATGTAGAAGCAATTATTGCCACGATGGCGTTGGGGGGTTTGTTAGTAAAAAATTACAGCCAAAATATAGTCATTCTGCCAGTTATTTTGGCTGGGGTAGGATTAATAAGTTCTATTTTAGGTTATTTAATTAGTCAATTTATAAAAACGAAAAAACCAAGCCAAACTTTAAATTTTGGAGTTTGGATAAGTAGTGGTTTAATGGTTTTAGGTTCTTATTTTGTTATTTTAAAACTAATTCCAATGGGGACAAATTTTTTTGTTTCCACCATTATTGGTCTTGCTTGCGGACTGATTATCGGTTTTGTTTCTCAATACTTTACTTCTAGCGATTGGTCGCCAACCAAATCAGTGGCTGAAGCTTCTCAAAAAGGAGCCGCGACTAATATTATTATGGGATTAGGTTTGGGAATGAAAAGTACGGCTTTACCGATTATTATTGTTTCTTTGGCAATGATTCTTACTTATAAAATTAGTGGAATTTATGGCGTGGCTTTATCAGGCGTTGGAATGCTTTCAACTCTGGCAATTACTTTGGCCACTGATTGCTACGGTCCAGTGGCTGATAATGCAGCTGGGATTGCCGAAATGGCTAAATTAGGAGATGAGGTAAGAGAAAAAGCCGAGTCATTAGATGCCATTGGAAACACAACCGCGGCTGTTGGTAAAGGTTTTGCGATTGGCTCAGCTGCTTTAACCGCTTTAGCTTTGATTGTCAGTTATCTTGAGGCCTCAAAATTAGAAATTTTAGATTTAAAAAATCCAATTGTAATTGCGGGAGTTTTTCTAGGAGCTTTACTCCCTTATTTCATTTCTGCTTTGGCAATGGAAGGAGTGGGGAAAACTGCTTCGAAAGTGGTTGAGGAAGTAAGAAGGCAGTTTAGAGAAATTACTGGA
>CALMWW010000148.1 GCA_937870835.1 uncultured bacterium | reverse complement strand
TTAGAAATGGAATATAAAAAATTATTTCTTCCCCGGCCGGATATTATTTTTCTTCTTCATTTGCCGGCGGAAATTTCTTTTGAGTTGATCGAACACAAGAAAAAAAGAAATTATTTAAAAGGGGGAAAAAGAGATATTCATGAAAAAGATTTGATTTATTTGAAAAAAGTAGAAGCGGTCTATTTAGAAATAGCCCGCCTTTTTAATAAAGAATTTAAAATAATTGAATGTGTAGAAAACAAAAAATTGCTTTCCCCCAAAGAAATTTCCCAAAAAATTGAAAAAGTTTTAGCAAAAAATATATAAATTAGATTTTGGACAAAATCGTTGTCAAATTTGATTTTTTAGCGAGATATCCCTTTATTGATGCGGCTTTGCGAAGATCGAGAAAAGGGGACTGTCCCCTTTAAAGCCAGCGCTTGGATTTGAAAATAGAAAGCGTCAAGAGAAAGATAAGCGCCATAATAGAGATAATGATAGGAAAAGCATGGGGATTAGAACGGAGAGGCGAACCCGGCACATTCATAGAAAGGATGCTC
This sequence comes from uncultured bacterium, assembly GCA_937870835.1. GTDB lineage: Bacteria > Patescibacteriota > Minisyncoccia > Minisyncoccales > Minisyncoccaceae > UBA6220. Next base: position 3,889 of record CALMWW010000148.1, on the reverse strand, counting down.
GCTGTTAAGGTAACTGGCAAAATAGTAACCGAGATAATAGTCAGTATTTTAATAATATCATTAAGCCGAAAAGAAATAAGAGAATTGTTAGTTTGCTCAATAGTGGAAATGTTTTTTGATAAGTTTTCTAATGCTGCCCAAATTTCTTCGCTTGATTCCAGCAATTCTTTAAAATAAAGTTTTAAATGGCCTAAAGAAAAAAATTCATCGCTTATTCTAATCAGCCGTTTCATAACCAAACGATGAATTTGCATTGTTTGAGAAAAACAAATAATAGACCTTTTGGTCAGCAAAATTTCTTTAACCATTCTTCTCTCGTATCCTTTAAAAATTTGGTCTTCAATGTTGGAAATGTTTTTATTCAGCGTGTCTAAGATAGGCAAGCAGGAGTCCAAAAGAATTTTTAATATAGTATATAAAACATTTACTGGCGAACCTTTAAGATATTTGGCGCGTTGTGATTGGCTTACTTGGCAAAGATTAAAAAAATTAATAAGAGGGGCTAATTCATTACGGTGAACGGTAATTAAAAAATCATTGCCGATGAAAAAATCAACTTCTGCGGAAATAATTTTTCTTTCTTTTCGCTTATAAACAGGAAAAAGTAGCGCTATAAAAATATAATCTCGCTCTTTTTCAATTCGCGGCCGTTGGCTTAGAGAAAGGCAATCTTTAAGATGCAAAGGATGAAAATGAAAATTTTCTTCTAAATACTTTATCTCTATCTCGGATATATGAGTAATGTTTATCCAGCGTAAAGGACCGTTTTTTATTTCTTGGATATTTGTATTCGCCATATTTATATATTATAATCTTTTAAAAAATTTTGCCAATAGTTTGGTTTTTGCTATAATATAAATATGAACAAGCCGGCGTTTATTAAAGAAAATATAAAATTAGCGCCTTTTACCACTTTTAAAATTGGCGGGCCGGCGGAATACTTTGCTGAAGTTTCTAATTTAGAAGAAATGAGAGAAGCGCTCCATTTTTCTAAAAAAGCAAACATCCCTTATTTTATTTTAGGCGGGGGGAGCAATGTCTTAATTCCTGACGATGGTTTAAAAGGATTGGTTATTAAAAATAATTTTTCAGAAATAAAAAAAGATGATTCTCGCTTAATAGTAGGTAGCGGTTGTTTTTTGTCCAAAATTTTGGCTTTTAGCCGCTTAAATAATCTTTCGGGTTTGGAATGGTGTATAGGCATTCCCGGGACATTGGGCGGAGCGATTGTCTCTAACGCCGGAGTTAAAGATAAATCTATTTCTCAAATTATTGAAAAAGTTGGTTTTATTGACAGCGATTCTCCTTTTTTAGAGATTAAATATTTAAAAAATGAAGATTGCCAATTTGGTTATAGAAAATCTCTGTTTAGCCAAAAACACTGGATTATTTGGCAAATTGAATTAAAATTAAAAGAAGCTGAAAAGGACAAAATTCTCCAAGAAATAAAAAATTATCAGCAAAAAAGATTAAATCAGCCCAAATTACCTAGCGCGGGTTGTGTTTTCAAAAATATAAAAATAGCAGATTTGGACAGCCGAAGTATTGAAAAATTAAAAAAAGAATTTCCTGAGGTGGAAGATTTGCTTCCCTCAGGTGTTATTCCTGCTGGTTGGCTTATTGAACGACTGGATTTTAAGGGGAAGACTATTGGCAAAGCGCAAGTTTCTCCTGAACATGCTAATTTTATAGTGAATTTAGGCGGTGCCACTGAAGACAATGTTTGTGTTTTAATTGCTTTTATCAAAGAACGAGCCAGAACCCAATTCGGCATTCAATTACAAGAAGAAATCAACATTTTTTAATGGGGACAGTCCCCTTTTTTCGCCCTCGGCAAACCCGCATCAATAAAGGCTTATCTCACGAAATTTGAAACTTGCCGTAAATAACGGCACACTTTAAGAAAAAACGCAAATTATTTTTTTGTTAGTTATTTCATTGTTATTTCTATTGTATAAAAACTTGCCGTTCCCAAAAGGGGACAGTCCCCTTTTTCCGCCCTCGGCAAACCCGCATCAATAAAGGGTAAAATCGCCTTAAAATCAAATTTGACACTTTTTTTACCAATTTTAAAATAATAAAAATAATAAAAATAAATAATAAAAATAAATTAAATTTTATATTCCGAATTCTAAATTCTGATCAAAATCGTGCCATTTTTGAAAAATCGCTCGGAAACCCGCATCAATAAAGGGTTTCCCGCGGTCGGTTTTTGGGGTCTGACCCCAATTAAAAATATGGATTTATTATCTAAAATTGTTTCTTTAACTAAACACCGGGGGTTTATTTTTCCTACTTCGGAAATTTACGGCGGTTTGCAATCTACTTATGATTTCGGCCCCTTGGGTGTGGAGCTAAAAAATAATATCAAAAAATTTTGGTGGCAGGAGATTGTTTATAAACATCCGGAAATTTTTGGTTTGGATTCGGCAATTCTCCTTCACCCTAAAGTTTGGCAAGCATCAGGCCATCTTAATCATTTTATTGATGAATTGGTAGAGTGTAAAAAATGCCATAGTCGGTTTAAGGCAGAAGATGTTAAAGAAAACAAATGTCCTCTTTGCCAAGGTGAAATGACTTCTCCTCGTCAATTTCGAGCGATGTTTGAAACATACCTTGGACCAATTCAAAGCAAAGAAAACATTGTTTATCTTCGGCCAGAAACAGCGCAGGGTATTTTTACTAATTTTAAAAACATTTATCAAACTCAAAGGGCAAAAATCCCTTTTGGTATTGCCCAAATCGGCAAAGCATTTCGCAATGAAATAACCGTGGGCAATTTTATTTTTCGTTTGCGGGAATTTGAACAGATGGAGCTGGAATATTTTGTTAAACCCGAAGAAGCCGACGCTTTTTTTCTAAAATGGAAAGAAGAAAGAATGGCTTGGTATCTTAAAATGGGTATAAAAAAAGAAAATTTGCGATTTAGAGAACACGAAAAAAAAGAATTAGCGCATTACGCCAAAGCTACAGCTGATATTGAATATAAATTTCCCTGGGCATGGGCGGAAATAGAGGGGATAGCCCATCGCGCTGATTTTGATTTGAAAACTCACAGCCAATTTTCCGGGGAAGACCTTTCTTATTTAGATACGGAAACCAATCAAAGATATTTTCCCTATGTTATTGAACCCTCAGCAGGTTTGGAAAGAATATTTTTAGCCTTGCTTTGTGAACACTATCAAGAATTCCCCCATGGTCGACTTAAAGGACTTAAGGGTGGAACCCTTAAACAGCAAGAAGTAGAGCGGGTTTTAGCCCTGCCTTGGTTTTTGTCGCCCATTAAAGTGGCTGTTTTTCCTTTAATCAAAAAAGAGCCCTTAATAAAAATAGCCCAAGATATTTTTAATGAAATTATAAAATACTGGCCAGCGGTTTATGACGAAAAAGATTCTATTGGTCGTCGCTATCGCCGTGAAGATGAACGAGGGACACCCTTGGCCATAACGATTGATTTTGACACTTTGAAAGATAAAGCAGTAACTATCCGCAACCGCGACACTATGAAACAAGAGCGGATTGACATAAAAGAAATAAAAGAATACCTAAATAAAATTTTTAATTTTGAATTTTAAATCAATTTTGAATTTTGCGTTTTGTCTTGTCATTTTTGAAATTTCTCGTTTATCGTCGCAGGGACATTTGAGATATTTTTATGCTTACTCTTCAACAAGTAAAATCTAATCCTTATGTGCGAGAGTACTTACATCAAACCGAGTTTGCTTTATCAGCTTTAGGTTTTACTGAACATGGCGAAAGGCATGCGGAAATAGTCAGTTCTCGCGCTCGTTATTTGGCTAAGGCCTTAAACTTTTCCAAAAAAGAAGAGGAATTAGCCGCTATTGCCGGCTATGTTCATGATGTGGGCAATTTTTTAGGCCGCACCCAA
>CALMWW010000147.1 GCA_937870835.1 uncultured bacterium | reverse complement strand
GGAGAAACTTAAAGCAGTCGCAAAGGAAGTTTATCAAAGAAATCAAAAAGGTCAGCCAGTTTTAATTGGCACTCCTTCAGTGGAAAAAAATGAGGAATTGGCAAAATATTTAAAAAGATTAAACTTAAATTTTGAAGTTTTGAATGCTAAAAATCACGAGAAAGAGGGAGAAATTATTGCTCAGGCCGGAAGATTTAAAGCAATTACGGTGGCGACAAATCTTGCGGGCAGAGGAGTTGATATTATTTTAGGCGGGAATCCGCCATCAAAAGAAGAAAGAGAAAAAGTAATAGATGCAGGAGGACTTCATGTGATTGGAACTGAAAGGCACGAGGCCAGAAGGATTGACAATCAGCTTCGCGGCCGAGCAGGAAGGCAAGGTGATATTGGCTCAAGCCAGTTTTTCCTTTCCCTAGAAGATGACCTCGTCAAAATTTTCGCCCCTCCATATCTGAAAAATTTGATGGATAAAATGGGCTGGCCAGAAGATGAACCTTTAGAGCATCCTTTAGTTTCAAAAGCAATAGAAACTGCCCAAGCAAAAATCGAAGGTTATTATTTTGATATCCGAAAACATGTTTTGGAATACGATGATGTTATTAACAAACAAAGAATTGCGTTTTATAATTTAAGAGACTCTATTTTAAAAGATTTTACGGAAGGAAAATTAGAAGAAAGAGTGAAGGAGGTTTTTAGGGAATTAAATGAAGAATTTCCAACAAATCTTTACGAAGAGAAAATTAATGAGGGAATTCCAAAAGAAAATCTTTTAAATATTTTCAAGATTTTCGCTTTAAATATTTTGGACACAATGTGGGTTTCTCACTTGGAGAAGTTAGAATCGCTAAGAGATTCAACCGCCTTAAGGGCTTATGGCGGTCACGACCCATTAATAGAATACAAGAAGGAAAGTTATTTCTTTTATAAAGAATTAGAAAGCAAGTTTAAAGAATTATGGATTGAAAATATTAAAAAAATTCTTTCTGCGGAAATAAAAAAATAATTCAAAAATCTATTATTTTTCTTTTAATATGGTGTACGAGGTAAAAGTTTATAATTTTTCCGGTCCTTTGGATTTATTGCTTCAATTGGTAGAGAAAAGAAATCTGGAAATTACAGAAATTTCTCTTGCTCAGATTACTCAGGATTATTTGAATCATTTAAGCAACGAGTCTCTTGTTCCTGTTGGCGAATTGGCTGATTTTTTA
>CALMWW010000146.1 GCA_937870835.1 uncultured bacterium | reverse complement strand
TGAAGCCGGAATGCCTCCATGTGTTGAGCATCCGCACCATCTCTTCCGTGATCTCCGTGTTTTTTTGCAGTACAACAAATTAAGTCTTCAACATAGCTATATAAAACTTTATCTAAAAAATAAAAAAAATCTTTTGCTTTTTGATAAGAAATATCAAATTTTAAATCCTTTGAAAGTTTTAAAAGAATTTCATTATCTTTGGATAGTACAGAAAAAGATAATTTTTTAAAAATAATTTCATTTTTTAAAAACAAATTATTTTTTTCTAATTCTTTTTTAAAGTAAAAGAAAAAATCTACATCCCGTTCATCGTTTGGGATATACGAAGTTTTTGCGTAATGAAATGGAGCAAAAATTTGGGTGAAGCCCGAGCCGAGGGCTGAACCGTATATCCCTTGTTATACGCCCCGACGACTGAAAGGAGTTGAGCGCAGCGTGGCTTGAGTTCAAAAAATATTTTTCGTTCTCATTAATCATGATAGGCTTTCTTTATTTCTTATAAATTTGATTTTTTCCGTTTTGAAAAATGGAAGAGGGGTTGGGGGTGAATTCCATTTTTCAAAACTCCTTATTAAATATCAAAATAACTGTCAATTTCTTCTCTTACTTCCTTAATCAGTTTTTTCTTTTCATCTTTCAATTCAAATGCTTCTTTTACCAATTTAGTAATTTCATCCATAGAAGTTTTATCTAAAATTGGAATTTCAAATTCTTTTAATCTCTCTTCTCTTAAATGAGGTATTGTTGAAGCTACTACCGTCCTTCTAATCGCAGGGTACAAACCAGTTTCTTTCAATGATAAGACAATAAACAAATACTCAGACGAAAGGTTGTATTTTTTAGCTTCTGCTTTTAATCTCAATCTAACCATTCCAGAAGCAATAATAGCTTTATCATTTTTTGTTATCATTGCAGACATTCCAATTTTTCCATCCTTTGTAAATAACACATCGCCAGCTTTTACATCTTGCATTAATTCTTGATAAATTTCTTCTGGAATATAAAAATCAGGGAATTGATCTACTTCATAATTTACTAAGTCTGAAGTTCTAATAAACGGAATATCACTATCTTTTTTGTCTAAATATTTATTGTAATTATCGCTTCCAACTTCATTGCCTTTTTTTACTGTAGCAATTTCACTAAGAGGAATAGTTTGCCATTTTTTTTGAATGGCTTTTAAGGTATTTACATAAAGAGGATATGAAAAAGCAGGAGTCCAAAGGTCATATTCTGCAAAGTCAGATAAATTTACCGAAAATGTTTTTTCTTTTTGTATCTTTGAAAAATCAATACCGCTTTTTTGATAAAAAATAGCTTGAGCTTGTTCTAATATTGAAAGAGATTTTTCTGCTTTTTCCTCTGCCTTTTCCACTAATTCACTAATTTTTTTTATTTTTTCTTCGGGCAATTCAACAACTTCAATATCTCTTATATCATCTAAATTTAATTTATCTTGTAGTTGTTTTTTCTTATTTTTCTTTATTTGCAATAATGCTAATTTTGAAAGTAAATAGGCAAAAATGTAATTCTTATTTGTTTCCTTTTTGAATCCCACACCTATTAAGTTTTGGCTAATATTTACTTCTGGGAAGCGTTTTCCAATTCTTAAAATCTTGCCTAATGTTCCAATTTTAGAAAAAGCAATATCTCCATGCCTTAGTATGGTTTTTGAATTTGCTTTATTATCTTCTTCACTGATATAAACTAAATCTTCTGTTCCCAATTCAAAATATTTTAAATTTGAAATTCTTAAAAAAGGAATACCGTCTGTTTGGTATCTTTCTGCCTTTAAATCAAAAATGCCTTTCTTTATAAATTTTGAATATTCTGCAATTCTCTTGTGTTTATGGTGTGATAAAACATTGTCAATAAAATCACCGATAACCCAAAAATCAGGCTCAAATCTATTGCTCTGTTTTACTCTATCAATGTTGACTGTAACTGTTTTTAGCATTTTAAAATTCCATTAAAATTTAAAGTCATTATTCTTTGACCATACTTTAAAACTATCTGCTACTTTTAGAATATCATCGTCTTTTGTTTCCTTTCCTCTTCTGTCATGTCCACAAGTTTCAGCAACAGCCATAAATACAGGGTAGTCCTTTTTAATTTTATTTTCTGATAGTTTTTGGAAAATCATAATTGTTGTTTTGGTAGATGTATTTGGCATAAAAGTTTCAATAGGTACATCAATCACAGCTACAATTCTTCCTTGTTTCAACAACCAATTTCTTATATATCCTAAACTCTCATTTCCATAGATACCATCTGGCAAAACAATAGCCATTCTTCCGCCATCTTTTAGTAATTGCAAACATCTTTCAATAAAAAGAATTTGAGGAGCTTCTTTGTCTTTTAACTTTCCTTTTTCCCAATTTCCAGTTTTTTTATCTTGCTTCCATTTATGCCCAAGCTCAAATTGTTTCAATTTATCTTCACCACGAACAGGTATTTTTGAACCAAAAGGAGGATTAGTTAAAAGAACACTAAAATCTCCTAAATGAATCTTTGTTTTTGTCATAGTTCCCCAATTATTTGGGACTTCTAAACTATCTTCACAAAAAATACCGCTTTTACCGTCTCCAATAATTGCCATGTATGCTTTGGCAACTTTTGACAAGAAATAATCTTTATCAATTCCTCTAATTTTATTTAAAGCAACTTCCATTTTTTCTTCTTGAAGATTGCTTGTATTCCAGTGGTATTTTTCGCCCTCTGCGTCCAGTTTTCTCCATACATGCCTTAATGCTTCAATCAAAAAGCCACCGCTTCCACAAGCAGGATCAATAATTAAATCCTCATCGTCAGGGTCTAAAATATCAACCATCATTTTTACAACATTTCTCGGTGTAAAAAATTGTCCTTGTCCGCCTTTTAGTGCGTGTCCGATAAATGTTTCAAAGGCATCAGCAATAATATCTCTTTCTGCTTCAATCAAGCAGTAGTTTTGTAATTCACCAACAACATAAGCAACAGAGTTTGCGTCAAGCGTGATTGTGTCGCTGTCGTCTAAGACTTCTTTATATTTTCTTTTTACTTTGTCAAAAAGGTCTAAAATTCTTTCCTTAACCTCTTTGGCTTCTTCATCAACACCAGCCCTAAAAGTAACTATGTTGTTCGGCTCGGTAAACCTTTCATCGTAAATTTTACAAAAAATAAGATTGATGAGTTGTTGTGCCAAAACTTCATCTCTTGTTGCTCCAACTGTATTGGCGGCTAAATGGTTTCTAATTGCTTTGAAAGTGGCTTTTAGATTGTGTGTTGGCTTAAGGTCTTTTCTTTTGAATTTACCAATATCTTCAACCCTTTGTCCGAATTGTGGAATGTTTGGAATTTCTTCAAATTCAATTCTTCCGTCTTTCTCAACCTTTCTTAAAAAAAGTCTTTCATCACCATTAAACCAAACTCCCAAAAATGCTTTTGAAAATCTTAAATAATCTTGAAGTTGTGTTTTTCCGTCTTTTCTGTTTTTCTTTTTACATTCAACGATTATGTAAATATCATCTTCTTGTTTTTTGTCGTTTGGAAAAACAGCAATATCAACAGGATATTCCTTTTTGGTATCAGAAGGTCTTACTTTAACTCTGAATTGAGGTCTTGTTTGAATATGGTCTTTTGGATATCCATAATCTTCAACCAGTTGTCTAGCGAAAACTTGAACCGCCTCAATTTCTTCAGGGGTTTCTTTTACTTCTTGTCCAGAAATAAAATCAATAATGTATCCGTCTCTTGTTTCTTTTGTCATATTAACCGCCATTTATAAATTAAAAGTTGTAATCATTATATAAGTTTTCTCTTTTTAAATAAAAGATTTTCGTAACGGAGTGGAGAAAACACCATATTATTCCCCTCCTTTTTTTAGAAAAAATCAAATTTATTCCCCTTTGAAAGCCTATCATTCCTTATTCTCCGTTAGAAAAATATTTTTTGAATTGCGTATAACTATTAAATTATAAAAATAGTCAAACACATTTTTTTTTATTGTTTCAAATTCTTTGTCAAAGATATTTAATAATTCTTTTTTATCCATACTTTTTCCTTAAAAATTAAATTCTTTTTTCTCCTCAAATTTTTTTTCATAAAAATCTTTATATTCAATATTTTTAAGATTATAAATTACATTAGATTTTTTTGTTATCTCTTTTTTATCATTTTTTAAAAAAACTATTAAAAACATAATACTGTCTGCAACATCATCAAGCTCATCATTTTTAAACTCTTTTAAATTTTCAAAATTCATTTCTTTTATTTTTTCAATTATTTCTTTTTTTTCTATTTTGCCCGATCCGAAAAACTTTTTTAAAGAGCGTGGAGGACAAACAAAAAACTCTATATTCATTTTATTTTCTTCAATTGTTTTGTTAATAAAAAATTGAAATATTAAATTAGATGCTGCAGTTTGCAAGAAAGTATTTCCTTTTGAAAACAAAGAAGGTGCTTCCATAAGAATTACATCAGGTTTTTCATTTTTAATAAGTTCAATTATTTTTTGCACTTGATATTTTATTCTATAATAATAATCTAAATTGTTTTTATTGGAGGTTTTTTTTGTTACAAAACAACCATAATTGATTACTTGTGTTTCTGTATTATTGATAAGAACTTCCTTTTTGTGTCGTGGAGTATATTTAGCCGTCTCTTG
>CALMWW010000145.1 GCA_937870835.1 uncultured bacterium | reverse complement strand
AAAAACTTACTCCTGCAATGAATAAAATAAAAAAGGCTTACTCGGTAATAATACCTTTCAGCATAAATAATAAAAATTATTGTTTACTTTTGTGTACGTTTGGCAAAATATCAATTATGAAACAAATGCCACAACATAACTACAACCACAGAAAAAATATAAAAAATAATTAAGGCTATTGAAGATACCGACAAACTATAACAAGATTGGCACGATATAAGGCAGATGATAAAAATAGATATTATAATTATTCTTAATAGCAACCCAATCTTTCTAAAATTATTCCCAATAGCCAATATTAGGATCGTCCTGATTTTTTGAATGAACTCCTTTGTTCGCTGGCTTTTCTTCGTACAAAACAGCTACCATTAGAGATGGTGAACTGATTTCGCCACCACCAATTAGAGTAATATTAACAGATATTACTCTTTTGGCCTGCTTCTCAAGAAAAAAATTTATGTCCTTTTCCAGAGAATCGTACCTAACATACGGACCAGAAAACATTTTTAATTTCTCAGACATTGCACACCTCCATGTGCGTTTATATCATATAATAAAAAATTAATATCGTCAAATAAGCTTCCGCTAAGGATTTTGGGGACAAAATATACGAAGATCTACTTCCTGATAAATATTTAGGGCTTGAGATATTTACGGCCTTTTAATTGGATAGGAAAATATTCTTGTTTTTCTTGATAATTAAAATTAGGGCTGTATTTATAATCTTTGCCATAACCAAGGTCTTCCATAAGCTTGGTTGGCGCATTGCGAAGATGCATTGGCACGGGTAAATTGCCGTATTTTTGCACATCTTCAGCAGCTTTACTATAAGCCGTATATAATTCATTAGATTTTTTGCATTTTGCCATATAAACAACGGCTTGAGCTAAAATAACATTGCATTCCGGATAACCGATAAAATGACAGGCCCCATAAGCGGCTACAGCTTGTTCTAAGGCTCGAGAATTGGCTAACCCAATATCCTCAGAGGCAAATCTGACTAAACGCCGCGCAATAAAAAGAGGGTCTTCCCCAGCTTCAATCATTCGGGCTAACCAATAAAGAGCGGCGTCAGCATCTGAACCGCGCATTGATTTGTGCAATGCCGAGATAATATTATAATGCTCTTCGCCAGCCCGGTCATACAATAAATTTATTTTTTGAGACGCTTCTTCAATAATTTTTAAGGTGATATTGCCATGACTCGCTTCCGCAGCATATTCTAAGATATTTAAGGCAATCCTCGCGTCCCCGTTACTAATCTGGCTGATTATTCCAATGTCTTTGTCTTTAATTTTTAAATTAAGATTGCCTAAACCCCGCTTTTTATCTTTAATGGCTCTTTTCAAAATTAGTTTAACATCCGCAATACCTAATTGCTTAAAAACAAAAACACGGCAACGCGATAATAAAGCCGGGCGAACTTCAAAACTTGGATTTTCCGTAGTAGCGCCGATTAAAGTAATTAAACCAGTTTCAATATGAGGCAATAAACCATCTTGCTGAGTTTTGTTCCAGCGATGAATTTCGTCAATAAATAAAATAGTGCGTCGCCCAATTAAATGATTGCTTTTGGCGCGACTGATAATTTCGCGCAATTCTTTTAAACCGCTGCTAACCGCGCTAATTCTAATAAAATCAGATTTGGTTTGGCGAGCAATAATTATTGCTAAAGTAGTTTTACCGCTGCCGGGCGGACCCCAAAATATCATTGAAGGAATTTTGTCTGATTTAATGGCTTCTCGCAAAAGCTTGCTCTCGCCTAAAATTTCTTCCTGTCCTAAAAATTCATCCAAGGTTTGAGGACGCATTCTATCGGCTAAAGGAATACTAAAATCGCTTTCTTGATTATTTTTATTGGCTTGGCTAGCTGGCATAAATTTTATTTAATATTTATAAAGTTCAATTATATTTTACTCTTTTTTTGAAAATAAAAAAGGACTTTTTAGTAAAGTAAGAATATCGAATGTTTGGGGGTCTGACCCCTAAA
>CALMWW010000144.1 GCA_937870835.1 uncultured bacterium | reverse complement strand
GACAAAATTTCTATCTTCGCGGAAGATATTTTAAAGATTACCGCTATCCAGGAAAATTCCGTTGATTTGATTATCACTTCACCGCCTTACAATGTTGATATTCATTACAATTCTCATGCTGACGATTTAACATATGAAGAATATTTAGAATTTACCCAAAAATGGATTAAAAAATGTTTTGATTTAGCAAAAAAGGAAGGACGATTTTTGCTTAACATTCCACTTGATAAAAATAAAGGCGGGCAAAAATCTGTCGGCGCGGATATTACGAAAATAGCAAAAGATATAGGTTGGAAATATCACTCAACAATTATCTGGAACGAGGGCAATATATCTCGCCGCACCGCGTGGGGTTCGTTTATGTCCGCTTCCGCCCCTTATGTTATTGCCCCAGTTGAATTGATTTTAGTTTTGTATAAAGATAGTTGGAAAAAAACAGGCGGTAGCAGAAAAAACGATATTACAAAACAAGAGTTTATGGATTGGACAAATGGACTTTGGACTTTTAATGGCCAAAGTAAAAAAGGGGCGGGCGGACACCCCGCACCGTTTCCGATTGAATTACCAAGACGCTGTATAAAATTATTTAGTTTTATTGGTGATACGATTTTAGATCCATTTTTGGGTAGTGGATCAACGCTTATCGCTTCATATTTACACAATAGAAAAGGAATCGGCGTTGATATTGATAAAGATTATTGTGATATAGCAATAAGACGATTACAACAAGAAGCAAAAATGAATCAATCAAGTTTATTAAAATAATTTTATGAAAAAAGACAACAACAATTTAGTGCAAAAAGATTTACTCATCGAATTTTTCAAGAAAAATCCAAATCGGGATATTAAACACCCCGAAGTAGTTGATTGGGTTGTTTCTACCTATAAGAAAAGAACGGGCAAAGTTTTTCGTGATCCCGATAGGGCAATCCGTCAATTAGCCCAAAGCGGATTTTTAATAAAAATTGCTAAAGGGATTTATAAATATGACCCCGACAAAGCATATAAAAGAGAGTTAGAAGATTTTACCGCCGCACAAAAAGAAGCAATTCTTAAAAGAGACGGCTATAAGTGCGTGATTTGCGGGCGAGGTAAAAAAGACGGCGTTGATTTACATATTGACCATATTAAGCCAAAGGATTTTGGCGGCGAGGCAACGATTGAAAACGGACAGACGCTTTGCTCACAACATAATTTCATTAAAAAGAATTTGAAGCAAACAGAAACCGGCAAGAAAATGTTTATTCGTCTTTATGAATTGGCTAAAGCAGAAAAGAACACCGAATTATTAAAATTTTGC
>CALMWW010000143.1 GCA_937870835.1 uncultured bacterium | reverse complement strand
TTATCGTCTTCCTCAAGATTTAGAGAAGGTGTCAAAAATTTTAGGCAGTGAATATTTAGACAGAGTAGTAATGGTCACCCAAGCGCCAATTGGCCGTACTCCTCGTTCAAATCCAGCCACTTATACCGGAATTTTTACTCCAATCCGTGAATTTTACGCTTCTTTAGAAGAAGCGAGACAACGGGGCTATTCTGCTTCTAGGTTTTCATTCAATGTTAAAGGCGGTCGCTGCGAGGCTTGCGAAGGAGCGGGTTATAAATTGATTGAAATGCATTTTTTGCCGCCAGTTTTAGTGGAATGCGAAGTTTGCCACGGAAAAAGATTCAATCGAGAAACTTTACAAGTAAAATATCAAGGAAAAAATATCAGCGAGGTGTTGGATTTAACAGTAGAAGAAGCACTCCAATTTTTTGAAGGAATTTATCCTATTACAGAGAAATTACAGGTTTTAAAAGAAGTTGGATTGGGTTATATTAAATTAGGACAATCAGCCACCACCTTGTCTGGCGGAGAAGCCCAAAGAATTAAATTGGCCCGCGAACTTACTCATCCTTTAGGGAGAAGAGTTCTTTATCTTTTAGACGAACCAACGGTCGGCCTCCACTATTACGATATAGAAATGCTCCTTAAAGTTTTAATCAAATTGATTGAAAAGGGAAATTCAGTAATTATGATTGAACATAATATGCATGTAATAAAATGCGCAGATTATATTATTGATTTAGGACCAGAAGGCGGTGAAAAAGGAGGAAGATTGATTATTGAAGGAATACCGCAAGAAATTATAAAAACAAAAAATTCTTATACTGGTCAATATCTTAAACATTACTTACAATAATTTCTTATGGCATCTCTTAAAGAACAAGTTAAAAAATTTCCAAAATCAAGCGGTGTTTATCTTTTTTTGGATAAAAATGGCAAAGTGCTTTATGTTGGCCGGGCAACCTCTTTAAGAAAAAGAGTTTCAAATTATTTTGAAAAGGGACTGGAGCCGAGAATTTCTGAAATGGTCAGTCTGGCAAAAAAGGTCAAATATATCAAAACTAACAATCTTTTAGAAGCAGTGGTTTTAGAAGCAAATCTAATCAAAAAATATTGGCCAAAATACAATATTAAAGAAAGAGACAACCGCTCTTTTATTTATCTGGTGATTTCTAAAAAAGACTTTACTTATCCAATTATTGCCAGAGGCCAGGAACTAAAAAAATTTCCGGCGGAAAAAGCGGAAATCT
>CALMWW010000142.1 GCA_937870835.1 uncultured bacterium | reverse complement strand
GTCGGCGACTTAAAAATGCAGATTTTGTTTCCTTCCGCATCCAAAAGGTCGTTGACTTCCTGCTTCAACTTTACGATTGCTTTTTCTTGATAGTTTTTAAATTCAATCCACATAGTATTTATTTAAAAATCTCCCGATATACTTTTAAGATTACTTCAGGAATGGCGCAAAGAGTAACCTTGCTTTTGACATCGGCAAATTGTTTTTCGTGCGGGTCATCGCCGAGCGAAAAAACATAAGTGTTAAAATGCCCTTTGATTTTTTTAATCGCTTTTTTGAAGTCGTCTATTGCTTCCTCGTAAAAAACGATGCCGAGATATTTATCGCTGTTTTTAAAAATTTTAAAATCGCTTTCGTCCTGTACCAATTCAAAGGCGTTTTCGCGGATACAAAGCATTTCCGTTGATTCATTAACAAGTTTTCGTTTGTTTCTGTCTGTCGGTTCGGCTTCCACAAAATCGCAAGTGTAGTATTTTAAATTCCCGCCAAGTCCGGCGATATTCTCGCCTTTAGTGCTTTCGTATCCTTTAATAGCTTTTTTTACGCGTGGATAACAAATGTCCGAAGCAATTTTTAATCCACTTCCATTATTATCTTCATTATTGGTACACAAAATAAATTGCCGCTTTCCGCCGTCTTCATTGTTTATCTCAAGAACCGCATGGCCGGTTGTACCGGAACCAGCAAAAAAATCTAATACGACAATATCACTCGGCTTATTCGCTATTTGTATAAGATACTTGATTAAATTTACCGGCTTTGAATAATTAAAATCTATACGCATCTCACTGAGCAAGTCAGCACCACGTCTATTGATAAATTCATCTAAAAAATTTCTTGGCCTTTTTCCTTCTTCTTCTCGGTCGCTCAAGTATGTTTTTGTGTAGATATTCCAAATGGATTTTTTACCTTTTTCATCCAAAAGCGGAGAGTTTTTAGCTTTCTTAAAAACAACTCGGTCATCTTTTAAATTTTCTAATAAGGTTTTTTCCGTCCACCTATAAACTTTTCCTTGAGGCGGTCTTGCTTTTGAGCCATCCGGACAAGTAATAAAATAGTTTTGATTAGGCCTCACATCTAACGCGGCTTGATATAAAGAAATTTCTCTATATTTACCCCGCTTATCTTCCTTATTAAAAAGTTTTAGCCAGTCGTCTGTAATAATATCTTTGAATTTTCCTAATTTCGGAAGTTCTTTTGTATAGCACAAAAGATAATCGACCGAAGGGGAAAATTGCGTACCTTTATTGCTCGCAGTTTTTGCGACTCGTGAAATAACCTCAACAAGATTAAATTCACCAAATATTTCATCACACAACATTTTTAATTGGGCCAATTCGTCATTTCCTATGCTTATAAAAATTATACCGTCAGGCTTTAAAAGATTTTTGGCGAGCTTCAATCTTTTTTCCATGAAGTTAAGCCACTTGCTATGTCGGAATGGGTCCTCTTTATCTACTCTTTTATCGTTATAAATAAAATCATCATTTCCCGTATTGTATGGCGGATCAATGTAGATAAAATCTACAAACTCATAATGAGTGAAATTCAAAACCGCGAGTGAGTGATAATTATCGCCCTCAATCAGTAAATTTACTGGCTTATTTTTATCGCCGTTTATTTCTTTGCCCTTGGCTTCTTTCAAAATCGGAAACGGTTTGCCCTTCATTTCATTAGGAAACATTTCGCTTGGCGTGCGCGCGTCTGGATTGATGAGAATGTCAATTTTTTCTTCCGGCAAATCTCTGTGCCAAACAAGGCCGTATTTCGTCTCTTTGATACGGCGAAGTTCTTTTATCAATTCTTCTTTTGACCAATTGTCGTAGTTTATTTTTCTTGGCATAGGATTATTTGATTAAATCATCAACGCCGACCTCAAGCGCTTTGGCGATCTTGGTCAAAGTTTCAATGGTCGGGTTTTTATTTACTCCATTCTCAACTTTGACTATGGTATTAAGCGATAAATCCGCAAGCCGAGCTACCTTTTCAAGGGAGTAGCCCTTCTTTTCTCTTAGCTTTTTTAGGTTTTCAGAGATTTTATTTGACATTGCTTTCACTATTGTTTAACATTATAGTATATAGAA
Source organism: uncultured bacterium (assembly GCA_937870835.1). Taxonomy (GTDB): domain Bacteria; phylum Patescibacteriota; class Minisyncoccia; order Minisyncoccales; family Minisyncoccaceae; genus UBA6220. The sequence goes on along the minus strand of CALMWW010000142.1, from coordinate 165 downwards.
TATAATCTAAACTTTCTTTGATTTCTATTATAATGATAAACAATTTTTCAAAAACAGTCAACAAAAATCATCAAGGGAGTTCCTTGTTGTCGCCCGCGCACGGGAGGGCTGGGGCAAGGGCGACACTTCTTTCTTTTTATTCTTTAGTCCCGCCGCCGTCCGAAA
>CALMWW010000141.1 GCA_937870835.1 uncultured bacterium | reverse complement strand
AGCCGATAAAGCGTGTCTGTGGCATATCGGTCAAACCATGTTTTTATTGAGAAAAGCGGCTTGCAAATCTTTTTATGTTTCCAGCAATAATAGGTTGTTACTTGCGGCTCTTTAAGTGTGGCTAAATCCGAATGGGTTGTTGCACGGCACGACCTAATCGTACGACTCAAAATTATCGCCAAAATCTTTTTATTTCTTACATCTTTAATTTTCTTGATTTGCTCAAAAGCAAAATCAATTTCTTTTTTGACATTTTTGATATACCACTTATCTAAAAAGTTTTTTGCGGAAAAATGATTAAGTTCAATTCCATATTTTTTAATAAGCTCGTTGTAGGTTTTCAAAAATTCTTTCTCTTTTTCCACTGAGTATTTTTCCTCATTTATCTGTCTTCTTTGCACTTGATATTTGAACTCTGGGCTTGGAAAATAATTGTTATTAAAATCAGCCATGCGGGCCAATAGCTCGTTTTCAAAAGCGATGATATTGCTGTCTGTTTCATATCCGGCGATTGCTTGTCTTATCTTTTTTATTTCGTTTTCAAGAGAAGCAAGGTCATAATCAAGAAGTTTTGTTTCTGCAATCATGCAGTTAAAATGCGATATATCAATACCGATTGAATGTATGCCCATTTCCTTCGCTTGCACAAGCGTTGTCCCAGAGCCGGAAAAAGGATCAAGAATTATATCGCCTGTTTTGAAATAAATGTCATTTTTAAAATCATCAGTGTGATTATCTATAAAATACTGGACAAGCTGAGGGATAAATTTCCCTTTATATGGGTGCAAACGATGAACATGTTTTGTTGTATCTTTTTCGCGCAAATGGTCAAAAGATAATGCCCAATTCAAATCATTGCCGAGCCGTTTTTTGTAGTTCGTTTCACGCCATCCGTGATAAGATTCGTAGTATTTTTTTAAATCATCTATATCTACAAATACTGAGTTGCCGCTATTATGTTTTCTAACTTTTCCGTATTGCACCAAATACGAGATATTTGATTCGCTAATATCCCTTTTCAGAAAATCACTTGCCCATTGGCTTGCTTCTTTGATTGTGAGTAAAGTTTTTGTTTGCGGCATATTATTTAATCAAATCCTCAATATTAACATTTAGAGCTTTAGCGATTTTAGCCATAATAATAACTGACGGCTTTTTGATTACATTACTCTCAATTTTCGTCAAAGTGGTGTATTTAACGCCAGATTTGTTAGCAAAGTCCTCTTGTGATAAACCTTGCTTTGTTCGGTACTTCTTTACATTTTCGCCTATGTTGATTTCTGTTGCCATATTTTCAATATTTTGATAGTATGTTAATGATATATTATTCTTTTAATATAATGATACCAAATAAATTAAAATTAATCAACAAAAATCCTCAAGGGAGTTCCTTGTTGTCGCCCGCGTATGGGAGGGCTGGGGCAAGGGCGACTTCTCTTTTTTTTGTAAATGGCAAGGAAATTTCCTCCTGGTGTGGAAAACACTTTTTCCCCGCCGGAGCGCACGGACGCGCGGAGGCGGTCTTATATTCCAAGCACTTCCTCCATAGATTTACGAAATTCATTTTCATTTGTATTGTTATAAAAAGGAACTCCTGTAATTCTGTATTTATCAGTCAGAAGATTGATAGTCTTTTTCTCTTTCCTGATTTCTTCTAAAAATTCTTCCTTCCATTTATCATTTGCGATTAAGTGAGCACCTTTGGGTTCAATGAATACTTGATAGGTGAGTTGCTCTTCATTTTTCTGTTTGCAGAATAGCAGAAAGTCAGGTTCAAAAGCTCTTCCAAGTTTATCAAATATTTTTAAAACCCTTTCATTTCTTATCAAATAAATATTTTCATATTTTTGATTAATGCTTTCAAATCGTCTTGCAAACATTGCAACAAAATCTTTTTCTTCTTTTGTTCCGTAATTTGCATTGTAAACATACCAAGGTTCTTTAACAGTTAGGGCTTCCTGTCCGTCTGCTCT
>CALMWW010000140.1 GCA_937870835.1 uncultured bacterium | reverse complement strand
CGGAGCCAGTATGAAAATTATCGAGAGACCGGTTACCGGTCAAAAAATAAATAGTTCAATAACCAAGGCACCTCTTTTTGAGGTGTTTTAATTTGTTGAAATGAATCAAGAAACATTACAGATAATCAGCATTTTATCCGGACCAGTCGGCGTTATCGTAGGTATTTTATTAACCGAGTGGCTTAATAATAGTCGCCAACGTTTTATATATTTAGAAAAAATGTTTGAGAAAAAACTTGAAATATATGAAAATTTATACAAAAAAATGAAGAAAGCATATGATCTTGGAATAGAAATATTGAATGATAAGGAAAGCACCAAAGACGAAAGACTTAAAAAATGGACCGCCACTGTTTTAGATGTTTCCAAGTATTTAGATGATAATACTTTATATCTTAATGAATATGTTAGATTGCACTGCGCTCTTAGCGTTGTTGGTGTAGAAAAAGTAGCTAGTTTGTCTGGCAAGGAGTACGACAAAGCCAAAGATAAATATATAAAAAATTGGGGGAAAACTGAAGAAATTATTAAGAATGAAGCAGGAATAGAAAGATTGGAAAAATTTTTATCTAAAATTAATAAATCAAGAAATGATAGTAATTATAAAAAAATTATTAAAAAACTAAAAGAAGATTATATAAGATAATTTATGGCTTTATTGAAGAGAAAATTTAATGGAAATTTTGATTTTTATGGATTTTTATTTTTGTTAGAGATATTTTTAATAAATACGATTTAAAAGAAATTAGATTTTACCCTGACCATAAGGAGATATTTACAGAGTTTCAACTGATTCACATTTCCCCGACTTGGAAGGTGGAAGATGTTAATGGTTTTGTTTATTCTTGGAAAAAACATAAAGATATCGTAAAAAAAGTTATTTTTGATCAATTTAATAAAATTGATAGCGAAAATAAGAAATTACGCGCAACTATAGATCTTGATGATAATTTTATTAGTTTTGACATTGTTAAGGGAATTTCTTTGGAAGATTTAGAAAAGTCATTAGAAGAAAGTTTTGGTCCAAATTTGCAAAATAAAAATGAACCACTATGAGAAAGTAAAAAAAGTATAGGTATTTTAAATAGGGGGAAAGATAGTAAATTTATCAATAATCATTTTATTGGTTTAGACGTGGGAATTCAGGATGAAGGAGAAGGAACCTATGCTTCAGGAAATGAATTTTTAAATAGTTTACCACGAATAGAAAAACTAGAAATTATAAATGGAGATAAAATAGAACAGCACGGCGATAAAAATAAGGCAGAAATAAATGAAAAAGATAAAAAAGAAGGATGGTTTTCTATAAACAAGCCATTTGTTTATTTTATAGTTCTTATAGTTTTGTATATTGTTTATGCTTCTTTAAAGTATTTTTTTCCTTTATTTTTTAAATAATATTTGACCGGTTTCCGGTGCGACATATCAAAATTATAATTTAATTAACCTTTACGGTTATTGGCTAGAAATAGTCCAGGACCGTACACGGGAGCCAAATAGGACACCCCTAGAACCTCTGGGGGGGGGTGTTTTATTTGGTTTGGGTTGATTGGGCAGGATTCGAAGGGTTTTCGCGACTGGCGAAAACCCGGGCCTGAAAAAATTTTAGCAAAAGTTTTTGAAGGCGAATCCTACCAATATTTATAGATTCGAACGTGGAGAGCCGACGGGCCCTGAGCCCGGCCTTGAGGAATTTTCAGTAGAAAATTACCAAAAGGCGAATCCTACCGCCGGAGCAGACAAAAATTGCCATAAAGGCGATTTTCTGATAAAATAGATATATGCAGAAAAATTGGCACACAATTTTACTCGCAGATATTTTCTTCGAAACAAAAAGCAGAAAAGAAGGGCTGACTAATTCAGAAGCCAGTCAAAGATTAAAGGAGTTCGGCCATAACACTCTTCCCCAAGAAAAACCGTATTCAAAAATACGGCTGTTTTTGAATCAATTTAATAGTCCCTTAATGTATATTTTGTTTGTGGCAATTGTGGTTTCGTTTTTGCTTGAAAATTACTCTGACGCAATCTTCATTGTAATTGTATTATTAATCAATACTACGGTAGGTTTCTATCAAGAAAATAAGGCCAACCAGTCGTTACTTGCCTTAAAAAGAATGGTGAAGATTATGGCAAAAGTCTTACGCGATGGCCATGAAAAAGAAATTGACAGTGAGGAATTGGTTGTTGGCGACATAGTAATACTCAGGGCGGGAGACAAGGTGCCAGCAGACGGGCGCATTATTCAATCAAAAGGGCTCAGGATTAACGAAGCGAGCCTTACCGGAGAGCCACAAGCCATAGAAAAGAAAGCATTAGATACTTTGCCAGAATCTACGCCCCTTTCAGAAAGAGTAAATATGGCTTTTATGGGCACGATTGTGGAAGAAGGGTGGGGAATAATTCTTATTGTCGCCACTGGCATTAATACGCAGATCGGCGAAATCGTTTCACTTCTTAAAGAAACTAAAGAAGACAAAACGCCGCTTCAACGGCAAATCGTTTCGCTTTCAAAATGGCTCGGTATTTTTATTCTATCAATTATCGCTATTATTCTCGTCGAAGGATATTTTACTCAAAAGAGCTTTGCTGATGTTTTTGTTGCCTCATTAGCCCTGGCGGTTTCAGCAATACCAGAAGGACTGCTTCCTGCAATTACTGTTATTCTGGTTTTGGGGATGAGACGCATTTTTAAACAAAATGGTCTTGTCAGAAAGCTTGCTGCCACTGAAACCCTAGGAAGTGTAACTGTTATCTGTACAGACAAAACTGGAACTCTTACTGAAGGCAAAATGCAGGTAAGTCATGTTTTGACGAGCACCAGAGAATTGATGGGGGATAGTATTAAGGGGCTTGCTAAGGGCGAAAATTCCAATGGCGTTGAATCTCATATTTCTATATTAAAAATTGCCACATTGACAAACGAAGCTTTTGTTGAAAATCCAGAAGCAGAATTACAGGAGTGGGTAGTTCGAGGCAGACCAACGGAAAAAGCTTTGCTTTTAGCGGGCATGCAATCTGGATTAAACAAATACGAGCTTGAAAAACAATATCCGGTGTTGGACAGAATTAGCTTTGAATCGGATGTTAAATTTGCCGCCACTTTTCACCGCAAAAACGAAAGTCAAAATATGCTTTACGTTATAGGTGCACCGGAAGTAGTTATAGCCCGCTCCGTGGACATAGATGTTGACGGCGAAAAAAAGAAATTAGGTACGGCTGAAGCAGATAAATTCATCGGTAAAGTAGAATCGCTTACAAAAAAGGGGTTACGGGTTCTCGCTTGCGCTTACAAAAATTATGAAGCTGATATAAAATACCAAAACCTTGCAGAATTAGTAAAAGACCTTTCGCTTGTTGGTTTTATTGCCTTTAAAGATCCACTTCGTAAAGATGCTAAAGAATCAATTTTAATTACTAAAAAAGCAGGCATCCGCACGGTTATTGTCACTGGCGATCACAAATTTACCGCCAAAGCTATTGCCGAAGAAATTGGCATTGACGTACAAGAAGAAAATATCATCGAAGGGAAAGAACTGGAAGTTATAACAGATGATGAATTAAGAGAGAGGTCAAAGCAAATATCTATTTATGCTCGTGTTTCTCCAAAGCATAAATTGCGAATTGTCGACGCACTCCAGGCAAATGGCGAAGTAGTGGCTATGCTCGGCGATGGCGTAAATGATGCTCCAGCTCTTAAATCAGCAGACATTGGAGTAGTGGTCGGCTCAGGAACTGACGTGGCAAAAGAGGTGGCTGATTTGGTACTCATAGACGATAACTTCAAGACGATACTGAAGGCAATAGAACAGGGCAGGGTTATTTTTCAAAATATCCGCAAGGTCTTTGTGTATTTAGTTGCGGATGATTTTTCAGAATTGTTCTTGTTCTTGGCGAGCATGGTAATGGGTTTGCCGCTCCCGTTGCTTCCTGCCCAGATTCTTTGGATAAACCTTATCGAAGATGGATTACCGGATATTGCTTTAACAACCGAGCAAGAAACAAAAGGGGTGATGGATGAAAAACCCAGGAATCCTAAAGAGCCGATATTAAATAATTCCCTAAAGAAGTGGATGGCTGCTATATTTTTCATCACTGGCATGGCCGCATTTTCCTCTTTCTTTATTCTTTGGGAATTAACTGATGACTTAAATCTCGCCCGAACTATAATATTTGCTTTAATGTGCCTTGATTCTCTTTTCTTTGCATTTAGCGTTCGATCCTTTGAAAGAACAATTTTCAGAAAAGATATCTTTTCAAATCGTTACTTAGTGGGAGCGGTATTTATAGCCTTTCTTTTGCTCATAGCCTCAATCTACTTACCGCCATTTCAGAAAATATTAAACACTCAGCCATTAAGCTTAACGCAATGGATGATTATTTTTAGCATCAGTTTAGTCGAAATTATATTAATCGAATTTTCCAAGAAGAAGATTTTTTGCTGTAATAAACCAGAAAAAATGATTAGTAGTGTGGTAAGATAGTTTATTTCTCGGCAAAATCCCTTAAATCTGGGATGGAAATATGCTTAGTTTGCCGTTGAATTATCGTTCTAGCACTGTTCACAATGTGGAGCAGACAAATGCATAATGCCAGAAACATATTGCACCCTCTAAGGTCTAGCAAGTAAATACATATTAAGACGACAAGAGTAGTATGTCATAATAATTGGTTACTTTTATGTCAGGAACAAAAATTCTTAAATATCTTTCGCCCTATGTTTGGCCGCTTATTTTGATGGCCATTTTTGTATATTGCCAAGTTTCAGCTACTCTGGCATTGCCAGATTATATGGCCAGAATTATTAATGAAGGGATAATGAAGCAGGATACTAATCTTATTTTTCGCAACGGCTTGATTATGATATTAATTGCCATTGGCGGTAGTTTAGCCGCAATAGCTGTAAGTTATTTGTCTTCAAAAATTAGCACTGGATTTGCTCGCAATTTACGAGAGGCCTTGTTCAGCAAAGTAGAAAATTTTTCTTTAATTGAACTTAATAAATTTTCAACTGCATCTTTAATTACTCGCAATACTAATGATGTCCAGCAAATTCAGATGGTGTTTATGATGTTTTTTAGAATAGCGCTTTTGGCTCTTTTAATGGGCATACTTTCTACCACCAAAGCTTATTATTTAGCTCCTTCAATGACTTGGATTATGGCCGTAGCTGTTGTTAGCTTAATTTTAATAATTGCTTTGCTTTTTAAGATAATTATTCCTAAATTTAGCCAACTTCAAAAATTAATAGATAAATTAAATTTAATAACAAGAGAGTTGCTAACCGGTTTAAGAGTGATAAGAGCTTTTAATAAAGAAGATTACGAAGCACAAAAATTTAATAAAGTTAATCAAGACCTTACTCACCTTAATCTTTTTATTAATCGTTTGATGATGCTGCTTCAGCCAGCCATGATGCTAATTATGAACTTTATGATGATTGCTATTGTTTGGTTTAGCGCTAAGCAAATTGAGTTAGGCAGTCTTCAGGTTGGCAGTATGTTGGCATTTTTACAATATTCTATGCAGGCAGTTTCTGCTTTTTTAATGATTTCAATTATTTTTATTGCTATTCCGCGAGCTTCTATTTCAGCGGATAGAATTGTTGAAGTATTAGAAACTGATATTCAAATAAAAGATCCGATTAAACCAGCAAGAGTCCCTAAAAAGGGTGGAAAAGTTGAATTTAAAAATGTAACTTTTGTATATCCAGGAGCAGCTGAGCCAGTTTTATATAATATCTCTTTTGTTGCTCTTCCCGGGCAAACAACTGCTTTTATTGGCAGTGTTGGGAGCGGAAAATCTACAATTATTAATCTTATTCCTCGTTTTTATGACGTTACCCAAGGGCAAATTTTAATTGATGATGTAGATGTTCGCAATATGAAACAGCACGACTTACGCGCTCGCATTGGCTATGTTTCTCAAAAAGCAATACTTTTTTCAGGAACAATTGAAGAAAATATTACTTATGGAAATCCGCACGCGACACAGGAAGAAATTTTTAGAGCTGCGGCTACAGCTCAAGCTCTTGAGTTTATAAAAGAATTAGACCAAAAATTTAATAGTTCTGTTGCTCAGGCCGGCACTAATTTTTCGGGCGGACAAAAACAACGATTAGCCATCGCTAGAGCCCTAGCTAAAAATCCAGAAATTTATTTATTTGACGATAGTTTTTCTGCTTTAGATTTTAAAACAGATGCTGCTTTAAGAATGGCGTTGCGGCGAGAAGCTAAAGGGAAAACTGTTCTTATTGTTACCCAAAGAATTGGCACTATAATGGATGCTGATAAAATAATTGTGATTGATGGAGGGAGAATAGTGGGGCAGGGCACTCACAAAGAATTGCTTCGTAATTGTGAAATATATAGAGAAATAGCAAGTTTTCAACTTTCGCCGGAAGAATTAACGGCTGACTTAAATTAAGATTTTTTAAATTTATATGGCAAAATTAAACACTTCCTCAACCGATATGTCTTCCAATAACAACCCGTCAACAGGTGGTTTTGGAGGGAGACAAGGACGCGGACATGGGCATGGTAGAGCGCGGGGAGCAATAGAAAAACCAAAAGATTTTAAAGGAACTTTGCGCAAACTTATAAAGTATTTAAAACCATACCATTTTTTGATTATTTTAGTTTTATTTTTTGCTATAATCAGCACGATTTTTAGTGTGCTTATTCCAAAAACATTAGGTGATATTACCAATAAAATTGTTGAAGGCATAGGGGTCATAAAAAACAGTGGGCTTGCTCAAAGCAGCAGCATTGATTTTGGGGCGATAATTTATCTAATAGAGATATTAATTGGAATTTATTTAATAAGCGCCCTATTTAGCTATTTACAAGGATGGATTACAGCTGGAATTACTCAAAAGGTAGTTTTTAATTTACGGAAGAACATTTCTTTAAAAATAAACCGGTTGCCTTTGCGTTATTTTGATACAAGAACACATGGTGATATTTTAAGCCGGGTGACGAACGATGTTGATACAATAAGTCAAAATTTTAATCAAAGTTTAACCCAAATTGTTACAGCAGTTACTACTATTATTGGCATTTTAATAATGATGTTTATAATTAATTGGCAATTAACATTAGTAGCGTTAATTATTTTACCTATTAGTTTCTTTTTAGTAAGCTTTATAATTAATAAATCACAGAAATATTTTTTAAATCATCAAATTTCGTTAGGAAAAATTAATGGTCACATTGAGGAAATGTTTTCTGGCCACATAATTGTAAAGGCTTTTAACGGGGAGCAAAAAGCAATCTCTGTTTTTCACAAAATTAATAATGAGCTTTATGAAAACGCTTGGAAATCGCAATTTTTTTCCGGGCTCCTCTATCCGATAATGCATTTTATTGAAAATTCTGGATTTGTTGTTGTTTCGGTTTTAGGGGGATGGTTAGCGCTTCAAGGACGAACGAGCATCGGGAGTATTCAAGCATTTATTCAGTATATGAATCAATTTACTAGACCTATTACTCAAACTGTGAACATTGCTAATATTTTTCAATCAGCAATAGCTGCCGCTGAAAGAATTTTTGAATTTTTAGAAGCAGAAGAAGAAACTCCAGATACTGATCACCCTATTGTATTAAAAAAAGTAAAGGGCGCAGTAGATTTTGTAAATGTCTTTTTTGGTTATGCTCCGGAAAAATTCGTTATTAAAGATTTTAATGTAAGCATAAAAGCTGGTCAAAAAGTTGCTATTGTTGGACCCACTGGAGCGGGGAAGACCACTATAGTCAATCTTTTAATGCGTTTTTATGATGTTAATAGCGGAGTTATTAAAATTGATGGGATAGATATTAAAGAGATAAGGCGGTCAGATTTAAGAAAAGCATTTGGAATGGTTTTACAAGATACTTGGCTTTTTAATGGAACAATTGAAGAAAATATTGCTTATGGAAAAGATAATGTTTCTCACGAAGAAGTGGTTAAAGCAGCGCAAGCAGTTTATGCTGACCATTTTATTCGTACCTTGCCAGAAGGTTATAATATGGTAATCAACGAAGAAGCTGATAATATTTCTCAAGGAGAGAAACAGCTTCTAACTATTGCGAGGGTAATGTTAGTTAATCCTCCTATCTTGATTTTAGATGAAGCGACAAGCTCGGTTGATACTCGCACCGAAAATATTATTCAAGCAGCCACGGATAAAATGATGAAAGGAAGAACAAGCTTTATAATTGCGCATCGGCTTTCAACGATACGGAATGCTGATTTAATTTTAGTGATGAATGATGGAAATATTGTTGAACAGGGGAACCACGAAGATTTGCTTGCTAAAAATGGTTTTTATGCTTCTTTATATAATAGCCAGTTTGTAAATAATTAAAATAAATGGGTTAGGAAAGAAAAAAACCATATATTTAATTGTGTTTTTAAATCAATTATTGCATAATGCCAGAAACATATTGCACTCTTTGAGGTTATAAAACACTACAAAATAGCGTATCACGCTTTTCAAAACAAGCTTTCTCTTGTACAATACATATTAAGATGGCAAGAATAGCAATTAGTTCAAGCCAAGGTCGCAAACAAGTTAATTAATCAACCGTAAACGTATTTTAGGGGCGTATTTAGAGTTACGGTATTAAGCCGTTAATTAGATGAATTATAATCTATAATATAAATTTATAATATAATAATGGATCAAGAAGATATTATTTTAATAGAGAAGGCAAAACAAGAACCAGCCGAGTATGAGGCATTATATAAAAAATATTTTCAAAAAATTTTTAATTATTTTTGGTACAGAGTTGGACATCAGGTTCAGGTGGCAGAAGATTTAACTCAAGAAACTTTTTTAAGGGCCTTTCATAGTTTGCCAAATTTTCATTTACGCTCATATTCTTATTATTCTTATTTATTAACCATAGCTCATAATGTTTTAGTAAATTATTATCGTAAACCGCAACCAATACCGCTTGAATCAGTGGGGGAGGTGCCTCAAGAAATTATTCAAGAAATTAATAAAAAAGAGGCCGCGGTTTCTTTGTGGCGGGCAATTCAGCAGTTATCTCAAAGCGAAAAAGATATTTTATTATTGAGGTATCAAAAAGACCTTTCTATTAAAGAGATTGCCAGAATTGTTGGGAAAAGTGAAAATGCGGTTAAATTAGTTCTTTCTCGGGCGCGGAAAAAATTAGCCAAACAACCGTATTTGGCGGATTTAGCAAAGTTTTCGGAACACAAAAAGAGTTATAAAAAGCCAGATTTTTTGAAAAGTAAAAAATGAATAATAAATTTATTTTGATGACACCTTTTTTTATTTTCGGTGTTATAATATATGGAAAAGGTTCAAAAGAATTAGAATCTTTTAATTGTTCTTTTGATCCTTTTCCCAAAGGTCGTTAAATTATAATAATAATTATAATTTAAGGCCGTACTAAGCTCTTCGCCTTCTCTTTTCAAAGCGTGGAGCAATGTACGCCCATACTCCAATGAAAATCACCAAAAGAAATGAAAATAAAAACAATCTTCCCTCTGTTCGCGATGAGTTCCCTGCAATTTTTTCCTTAAGGGATGCAATGGATAAATTATTTGAAGAAAGTTTTTGGTCTCCGTTTGGTTTATTGGATAGTAATAATTCTAAGAGTTTGGCAACCTTTGCTCCGCGAGTAGATATTTCAGAAACAGAAAATGAGATTAAAGTGCGGGCCGATATTCCGGGGATTGATCCGGAGAAAGTAAATATTGAGGTCACGGAAGAAACATTGGCGATTTCCGGTTCTCAAGAAAAAAGCGAAGAAGAAAAAGGAGAAAATTATTATCGTATGGAGCGCCAATGGGGAGAATTTTCCAGAGAATTTATGTTGCCAGCCAAAATTGACCCCAATTCAGTGGAAGCAAAGGCGAAGAACGGAGTTATTACTATTATTTTGAAAAAACAACCATCGGAGAAAAAGAAAAAAGTTCCAGTATCGTCTTAAGAAGTGTAAACAGATGCCCGTTGCGGCATCTGTTTTTTAATAGTAATTTTATTCTAAAAAATATAAAATATTTAAGCAAAAAAATAATTTTTGGCTGATTTTTTATTTTGTGATATGATTGATTTATGTTTCAAAATCAAAAATTAAAAATATTTTCAGGCGTAAGCCGTAATGTTATTATTTTAGGATTAGTAAGCTTGTTTACTGATTTAAGCAGCCAGATGGTTTTTCCATTATTGCCTCTGTATATTACTACAGTTTTGGGGGGCACGGCAGTGGCAGTGGGAGTGATTGAAGGAGCAGCGGAAGCAACCGCTTCTTTATTAAAAGTCGTTTCAGGATATTGGTCTGATAAAATCAAAAAAAGAAAACCATTTGTTTTTTTTGGCTATACCTTATCTGCTTTAATGAAACCGCTTTTAGCCTTTGCGGGTAATTGGTTTTCAGTTTTAGCAGTGCGAGTAGCGGATAGAATTGGAAAAGGATTAAGAGATGCTCCTCGCGATACCATTGTGGCCGAATCAAATAATAAAGCGACATTAGGCAAAGCTTATGGACTAAACCGGGCTATGGATGGACTAGGGTCAGTAGGTGGAGCGCTCTTAGCGGTTTTATTGTTGCCTATTTTAGGATTTACTAATTTATTTAAGTTAGCAATTATTCCCGGTATTCTCGCCGTCCTTATTATTTTTTTTGTTCAAGAACCGGTTCAGTCAAAAAATAAAAACTCAAACAATAAAAAAATATCGCTTCGGTTTGGTTTTTCACAACTAACAAAAGAATTAAAAATTTTTATATTAATTGCCACGATATTTACTTTAGGAAATTATAATTATTCGTTTTTAATGCTAAGAGCGCAAAGTCAAGGATTAAGCAACCAAGCGGTCATTATGCTTTATGCGCTATTTTATTTAGTTTATATGTTTTTATCTACTCGAGCTGGTGAAATTTCAGATAAAAAAGGAAGGCAGCCAATTATTTTAGCCGGTTATATAATTTTTACTTTACTTTCTTTAGGTTTATATTTTTTTAATGGTTTAACCTATACAATAATATCTTTTATTCTTTTTGGAATATTTTTTGCCTTGATAGATGGTTCGCAGCGGGCTTTGGTGGCTGATTTAGCGCCCGAAGAGTTAAAGGGAACAGCCTTAGGCGCTTTTCATACTTTTACTGGATTAGCGGCCTTGCCGGCTGGTTATATTGCTGGTCAATTATGGGTAAGTTTTAGTCCCAAGGCTACTTATTTATTCGGAACAGGGATTGGTTTAATTTCAATTTTATTATTTTATTCTATTCTTAAAAATAATAAGAAAACAAATAAAACCTAAATAAAACCTAAATAAAATCTATAATAATCTTACGAGGTTGTCTTAATTAAGAAAAATATTTATAATGTTAATATAATAGGCCATATTAATATAATAAATAATTTTAATAATTATGAATTATCAAAATATTTTTATTATAATAATGGGCGCGTTATTTATATTTTTACCTTTGTTTGACGCGCAAGCCGAGGAATTGTCTTTAATACCAGAAGTTTGGCTCTCAACCAATATTTTTTATCAAGGAGATACTTTTGCAGTAGTAGTAAAAAATGTAGAAGGAGAGGTTAGCGGAAATTTTAATTCAAAGTCTTTGCAGTTTTTTGAGAATAGAAAAAATAAAAATAAGGTAGCCTTAGTTGGTATTTCAGTTAAAACAAAACCAGGAAACTATAAATTAGTAGTGAATGTTTCAAAAAAGCCAATTTTTGAAAAAGATATTTTAGTTTTAGAAAAGAATTTTTTAGTTACTTCTTTAGCAACCACAAGTAGCCTTGTTCAAAAAGGATATACGGTAAAGAATATTGTAGATAATTCAGTAAATAAAGAAAATCAAATTTTAGCTGAAATTTTTAGCAAAACAACGCCTCAAGCTTATTTTAGTCAGCCGTTTGTTTTACCAGTTTCTAATACTTATGATGTGGGGTCGTTTGGCAATATCAACAAGTCTGGTAATTATCAATTACAGCACCTAGGAGTGGATTTGAAGGCATCAATTAATACGCCAGTTTATTCTACTAATAGCGGTAAGGTTGTTTTTGCGGGAACCCTGCCCAATTGCGGGAAATCAATTGTCATTGATCATGGTTTAGGCATTTATTCTTTATATGCTCACCTTGGCTATATTGATGTGCAAAAAGGGCAAATGGTAAGGCGAAAAGAAATAATTGGATTGTCTGGCAACACTGGTTATTCTTTAGGACCTCATTTGCATTTTTCTATTAAATATCAAGGAGACAGTTTAGATCCTTTGAGATTTATTCTTTCGTCGTTTGCCTTATAATATATTATTTTGAATTTTTAATTCTTAATTTAAAAGTAGATTTTTAAATAAAAAGTGTTATAATCAAAACATGGCATATTTTAGGAAAATAGCAGGTTGGGTTTTTGGCGCTTTTTTCTTTTTGTTGCCCTTTTTTTATATTCCCAACATCGGAGTTTCTTATATTTTAAGCCAAAAATTGTTGGTGGTTGTTTTTGTTTTAATTAGTTTAATACTTTGGATGGGTCAGATATTTACAGAGAAAAGAATTTACTTAAAAAAGAGCCAGCTTGCTATTTTTTTGGTTGGATTTTGGATGATGAGCGCCATTTCGTTTTTTTTAACGCCTAATCTTTTACAAGGATTTTTGGGCAGGCCTAATACTTTAGATTCTTTTTTAATGTTATCAGCTTATATCGGCATAGCTATTTTAGTAGCGAATTTTTTAGACAAAAAGGACTTATTAAAATTTTTTCAATCGTTTATTTTTGGGAGCATTTTCCTATCCATAATTTTTTTAGCAAGCCTTATTTTTAATTTTGAGATTGAGCTTTTTTCATCTGCAGAAAGTTTTTCGTTAATTTTTGCCTTGGCGTTTGTGGGGCTGAACGCAATAATATTTTTAATTCAAGAACAGCCCTTGAAATTATGGCAAAAGATTATAAATGGAGCAGCTTTGGTTTTGTTATTAATCCCTCTTCTTATTATTCAATCTAAATTGTCATGGTTTGTTATTTTTTTGGCTTCTTTTTTGATTTTTTGGCGTGAATGTTTAAAAAATAATTTTCTTTGGAAAAATAAAAAAATTATTTTTTCATTATTAATATTTTTGATTTCTTTAGGAATATTTTTTTCACCCAAATTTTTTAATTACGATTTTCAATTAGGCAGTGAACAATCTATTTCTTATATTTCGGGATTAAATATTGCTGAAAAAACTTTTCAAGAATCATTTAAAAACATTTTTTTTGGGTCTGGACCGGCCACCTATTTATATAAATATTCATTATATAAAGGCAATGATTTAGGTGATTCAACCTTAGTCTTTAATCAGGGGCCGATTGCTTTTTTAACCTTGGGCGCCTCATTGGGTATTTTAGCGCTTTTGTGTTTGTTAGCAGCTTGGGCTATTTTTATGATTCAGGGTTTTGCTTTTTGGAAAACTTTGTTATCTCGAGGTGAAAAAAAGCAAGCTAAGGAAAATTTTAATAATGTGATGGAAGTAGTTTTTCCGTTGGGAGTTATTTTATTTTTTTCAATGTGTTTGTATAAAATGACGCTTACGCCCCTAGTTTTTTCTTTTTTTGTTTTGGGGGCGTGGGTTAATTTAAATAAGTCCGAGGAAATTTGCTTTGATTTAGAGAAAAGAAATTATTTTCTTCAAATTAGTTTAATATTTTCAGTTTTATTATTTTTAGGAGGAGTTATTTTTTTAGGCAAGCAATGTTTAGCCGAACATTTTTATAAACAAAGCATTAGAGAATATACCGAACAAAAATTTGATGAAGCCATAACAAATAGCGTTCGGGCAGCTATTATGTTTGGAGATGGTGATTATTATGTTGGAGCCTCTCAATTATATATCTTAAAAGCAAGCGACATTTTTAATAGTCAAGAAGCAGAAAGTCGTAAAAAAGAAATTCAAGATTTAGCTTCACAGGGCGAATCTTTAGCAAATATAGCTACTTCGCGTGACCCTCAAAATTATAATGTTTGGCATAGTCTTGGTTTAATTTATGAAAATACAAGTTTTTTAATTAGTGATAAAAATAAAGAGGCCTTAAGGGCTTATGAACAAGCGCAAAAATTAGCTCCTTATAATTTTGATGTTTACTATGCTATAGGTCGGGTTTTTGAAAAACAAGGCGACAAGACTAACGCTTTAATAAATTATGAAAAAGCTTTGGAGCTTAATCCAAATTTAGTTGAATTAAAAGAAAAAATTAAAACATTAAAAGAGTAAATATGACAGATATAAAACAAGAATTTAAAAAGTTTTTGCCGCGGTTTCAAGAAAATGTTGTTTTAAAAAATTATTCTACTTTTCATATTGGAGGAAAAGCAAGATATTTTTTAAAGGCAGAAAACGAGACAGAATTAAAATTAGCAATTCAAAAAGCGCTTGATTTAAATATTGATTTTAGAATTTTAGGGGGTGGCAGCAATACTTTAATTAATAGTCAAGGATTTAATGGTTTGGTGATAATTTATAAAAATAATCCCCAACCTAAAGATTTTATGCCGGTAAAAATAAATGAAGATTATTTTGTAGAAGCCGAGGCAGATTGGCCTTTGCATTTTTTAGTTAATGAATCAGCAGAGGCAGGGTTTTCAGGATTAGAGTGGGCAGTTGGAATTCCTGGTTCAGTTGGCGGCGCAATTAATGGAAATGCAGGCGCATTTGGGATAGCGATTGGAGACATTTTAGAAACAATCAATGTTTTAGAAATAAAAAACGGTATTGTTTTTGAAAATGTTTATAATAAACAGGATTGTGAATTTGAATATCGGAAAAGCATATTTAAGAATAATAAAAATTTAATAATTTTATCCGCAAAAATAATACTTAAAAGATCAAAACCGGAAGACATTAAAAATAAAATTGCAGAAAATTTAGCGCGACGTCAAAACCATATACCAACAGGTTTTTCTATTGGTTCAATTTTTAAGAATTATACCGGAGAAATTGATTTAGAGAAGCATCCTGAATTAAATGATTTCGTGGACCGAGGAGCAATACCAGCCGGTTATTTAATTGAGCAATGCGGACTAAAAGGAAAAGTGATTGGGGGGGCAAAAATATCAGATAAGCATGCTAATTTTATTATTAATACCGGCAAAGCTAATTCAAAAGATGTTTTAGAATTAATAAATTTAATTAAAAACGAAGTTAGAAAAAAATTTAATATTGAGTTAGAAGAGGAAATTAAATTTATTTAACTTTTTATTTTACTAAAAATAAAATTAGACAAGGTGGATCCTTGTTTTTATATTTTATAAAGAAAATAAAATTTTATTTTTTACAAAAGTTTTTATAAATACAAAATTATTTTTTATTTTTTATCAAAAAATTTTTGAAAAATTTAAAATTTTTGATAAATTTTGCAAAAAAAATTTGTCAACATATTGACAAATATTTTAAATATAAGAAAATAAAAGTATAAATAAGAAAATTTTTTATAAAAAAATTTTTCTCAAAATAAAAAGGTCGATTATGAAAATCTAAAATATTTTTTTAAAAAAATGCCTGCAAAAAAGAAAGTCGCAAAAAAGAAAGTCGCAAAAAAGAAACCAGTAAAGAAGGCCGCCAAAAAGAAAACCGCGAAGAAGAAGAAATAGCCTTCTTATAAAAACAACCCCTAAGGGTTGTTTTTTATAAACAGTCATGTTAATATATTATTAGATTTATGGAAATAAGAATTAAGACAAAAAATCTTATCCTTAATCCTAAATTGGAAAAATTTATTCTGGATAAATTAAAGAATCTTCAGAAATTTTTTCCGAAAAATGCAATTCAAATAATTGATGTTGAGATTGGTATTACTACTTTTCATCATCAGAAGGGTAATATTTATAGCGCCGAAATACAAACAGAAACGCCAACGGGAAATTTACTGCGCGCTTATTCAGAAAAAGAAAAAATAGAGACTGCTATTTTAGATGCAAAAGAAGGATTAGAAGTTCAGCTAATGAAGTTTAAGGAAAAATTAGACAGGAGAAAGAAAATAAAAAATAAGAATTGCTTGACAGATTTTTAGCTTTGTTTAGGATAAAGTAATTAGGAAAATAATAATTAAAATTAAGCCGAGGCGATAGAGGTAATTTTCCTATCGCCTTGTTTTATCTTTATAAATTGCTATGTCTATTTTGACTCAAATTTTTGGAAATGCTAATGAAAAATATATTAAAAGTATTCAACCGATAGTAACAGAGATTAATGAATTAGAAAGTGAGTATCAAAAGCTTTCCGATGAACAATTAAAAAATAAAACTTTTGAATTTAGAGAGCGACTTAATCAAGGCGAAACATTAGATGATCTTTTACCAGAAGCGTTTGCGGCTGTTAGAGAAGCAGCTAACCGCACCTTAAAGCAGAGGCATTTTGATTGTCAATTAATTGGAGGAATAGTTTTGCATCAAGGGAAAATTGCAGAAATGAAAACCGGAGAAGGAAAAACTTTAACAGCCACTCTGCCTATGTACTTAAATGCTTTAGAAAGCAAGGGCGCTCACTTAGTGACAGTAAATGATTATTTAAGCCGTCGAGATGCGGTTTGGATGGGGCAGATTTACTATGCTTTAGGATTAAGTACTGGTTGTTTAAATCACGAACAATCTTTTTTATACGACCCACAATATAAATTAGCGCAAGCAACAGAAGATAAACCCAGAGATGATTTGGGCGGATTTAAGGTTCAAGAAGATTTTTTAAGACCCTGTTCGCGACAAGAAGCTTATGCCGCAGATATTACTTATGGCACGAATAATGAATTTGGGTTTGATTATTTAAGAGATAATATGGTTTATAGTTTGAGCGAAAGGGTGCAACGGGGCTATAATTATGCGATTGTTGATGAAGTAGATTCTATTTTAATTGATGAAGCAAGAACACCCTTAATTATATCTGCTCCTGACGAAGAAAGTTCACATTGGTATACTGAATTTTCAAGAATTATTCCGCGTCTTAATAAGGAAACAGATTATGAAGTTGATGAAAAAATGCGAGCCGTTGTTCTAACTGAAATTGGTATTGATAAAATTGAGAAAATTTTAAATGTGGGCAATATTTATAATGAACGCGGTATTCAATATTTGCATCATTTAGAGCAAGCTCTAAAAGCGGAGATACTTTTTAAGAGAGATAAAGATTATGTAGTTAAAAATGGAGAAGTGATTATTGTGGATACATTTACGGGTCGTTTAATGCCCGGTCGCCGTTGGTCTGGAGGATTACACCAAGCTATTGAAGCTAAAGAGGGAGTGAGAATACAGCCCGAATCAATTACCTTGGCTTCTATTACTTTTCAAAACTATTTTAGAATGTATAAAAAATTAGCGGGTATGACTGGCACGGCCGAAACTTCGGCTGAGGAATTTGATAAAGTTTATCATTTAGATACTATTGTTATTCCAACCAATAAGCCAATTATTAGAAAAGATTTACCAGACCGAATTTACAAAACTGAAGCTGCCAAGTTTAGAGCTGTAGTAGAAGAAGTAAAAACAAGGCATGCAACCGGACAGCCGATTTTGGTAGGAACAACGAGTATTGATAAAAATGAATATTTGAGTGCTTTGTTAAGCCGGGAAGGTATTCCTCATAAAGTTTTAAATGCTAAGCACCATGAAGAAGAGGGTGCGATTATTGCGCAAGCTGGAGCCTTAAATGCAGTTACAATTGCCACCAATATGGCTGGCCGAGGAGTGGATATTGTTTTAGGGGGCAATCCGAGCACTTCCGAAGAAAAAGAAAAAGTTAAAAGCTTGGGCGGGTTGCATATTATTGGCACAGAGCGTCATGAAGCGCGCCGAATTGATAATCAGTTGCGTGGTCGAGGCGGCCGTCAAGGCGATCCTGGCACTACTCAATTTTTTATTTCATTAGAGGATGATGTTATTAGAATTTTTGGCGGAGATAGGATTAAAGCTTTAATGGAAAGATTTAATATGCCGGAAGATATGCCTATTGAAAATAGTTTTATTAGTAAAAATATTGAGTCAGCTCAATCAAAAATAGAGGGCGCTAATTTTGATGCGCGCAAAAGGACATTAGAATATGACGATGTTTTAAATAAACACCGCGAGGTAATTTATAAAAAAAGATTGGATATAATTGAAAATGCAGAGAAAGGAATTTTGAAAGAAGAAATTTTAAAAAATATCTCTAATTATGGTTTTACACCAGAAGATTATGAAGCAAAAGAAAAAGAATTGGGGAGTGAGGCAATGCGCCAAGCAGAAAAAATTTTAGCCTTGCGAGTTTTAGATATGCTTTGGACAGAACATTTAGAAAATATGGAATCTTCACGCGATGCGGTAAATTTGCGGGCCTATGGGCAGCAAGACCCATTGGTTGAATACAAAAAGGAAGCAAGAATTTTATTTAATAAATTATTAGATAATTACGAAAATTTATTGATTAACAATATAATGAAAATTAGTTCAGTTGCTGTTACGGGAGCAAATAATTCCGCAGGAGCAAATTCAACGCGGACAGTTTCTAATCAAGTTAATAAATTTGGCAAAAAAGTTGGTCGAAATGACCCTTGTCCATGTGGAGCAAAATATCCCGACGGCCGTCCTAAAAAATATAAAAATTGTTGCGGTAAAAATTAAGTTTAATTAAATTTAAATAATTATTTCTAAAATATGGTCAGATCTCAAAATAACAAAAATAAAAACAATAATAAAAAACAAAAAAAAGAAATTGTTGTTGCCGTAAGCGGTGGATTTGATCCCGTTCATATTGGACATGTTCGTTTATTCAAAGAAGCAAAAGCTTTAGGAGACAAGTTAGTGGTTATTTTGAATAATGATAATTGGTTAAAAAAGAAGAAGGGTTATGTTTTTATGCTTCAAAAAGAACGGAAAGAATTAATTGAGAATTTTAAGTGGGTAGATAAAGTTATTTTAACTTCGCACAAACCAAATCCAATTGATATGAGTGTGAGTAAAGAATTAGCAAAATTAAAGCCAGATATTTTTGCTAATGGTGGAGATAGGAAAAGGGGCAATACTCCCGAAACAGAGGTTTGCCAAAAATATGGCATTCAACCGATTTTTAACGTTGGCAAGGGCGGAAAAATACAATCTAGTTCTTGGCTTTTAGAAAAATATAAGAAAAATACTCAAAAATTAAAACAATAAGAACAATCTTAGAAAAAAATAAAACATTGACTTATAGCGGTTTTTGATTTATATTAGCTTAAAGTAAAAATTATTAGGGATTTTATTTATATCATCTATATATTTTTTATATTGATTGATACCTTTCTTAAATATGTCAACCAAACAAACGCTTATCTATTTTTTTCTGATTATTATTCTTGCTATTTTTGCCGGGACTTTTGCTTATCCCGTTCCTTATAATCAAGCTATAGATGCGCTTAACGCCAAAGCTCATACTAATCTTCCTCATTGGAATACTCCAGATTATAAATTAGGATTAGATTTGAAAGGGGGAGTGCATTTAGAATATAAAGCTGATTTAAGCAAAATTTCAGATGCGCAGAAGAGAGAGGTGATGAATAATTTAAGAGATTTAATAGAAAGACGAGTCAATACTTTTGGTGTAGGAGAGCCAGTTATTCAAATTTATGGCGTTGATAGATTGGCAGTAGAATTGCCGGGAGTAGAAAGCATTGATCAAGCTATTGCTTGGATTGGTCAAACTCCTTTATTAGAATTTTATGAAGAAAGAAGCGAAGATGAAATTGCTAAGATTAATGCCAAACAAGCAGAAATTCAGGATTTAGTTAAGAAAAATGAAGGCAAAACCCCGGAGGAACTTAATCAATTAATTCAACAACAAATTCCAGATTGGACTTTAGCGTTGGAATCACCCTACAAACCAACTGAATTAACAGGTCGTTATTTAGAAAGAGCTAATTTAGAACACAATCAGACTACCGGCGAGCCAATTGTAACTCTTCAATTTAATAGTGAAGGCGCTAAAATTTTTGAAGAGATTACTGCCCGCAATGAGGGTAAAACAATTGCCATCTATTTAGATGGACTTTCAATTATTGATACTAATGGCGATGAAAAAATTGATTCTTCAGATTTATATGCGCCCCGCGTAAACGAAAAAATTAGCGGCGGCAACGCAATGATTACGGGCATTAAAGAAGAGAAAGAGGCTCAGACATTGGTAAGCCGTTTGAATCAGGGCGCCTTGCCAGTTCCATTAGGCAAGCCGATTGTCCAAGAAAAAATAGGACCTACCTTAGGGGCTACTACTTTAGACAATGCTTTGAAGGCAGGAATATGGAGCGTTGCTTTAATTACTATCTTTTTAATTTTGTTTTATCGTTTCCCAGGATTATTAGCTTCCTGCGCTTTGATTCTTTACATAGCTTTATTATTTAGTCTTATTAAAATTATTCCAGTTACTTTAACTTTAGCCGGTATTGGCGGCCTTATTTTATCATTAGGAATTGCGGTAGATGCAAACATTTTAATTTTTAGTCGCATGCGCGAAGAATTAAAAAACGGCCGCGATTTATTAGACGCCGTTCATCAAGGTATGGTCCGCGCTTGGCCCTCTATTAGAGATGGCCATTTTACCACAGTAGTGGTAGCTTTCATTCTTTATTTATTGGGGACAAGTTTTATTAAAGGATTTGCTTTCACTTTAATTTTGGGTATTCTTTTGAGTTTATTTTCAGCTGTAGTAGTTACCCATATTTTATTGCTTACTTTTGGGAAAACCATAATTGGAAAAATAAAATGGCTTTGGTCATAAAAATACATATATGAATTTTCAATTTACAAAATATTCAATTATTTATTTTATAATCGCGCTCGTAGCTATTTTAGCAAGCATTACTTGTTTAATTGTTTTTGGCTTAAAATTAGGAATGGATTTTGAGGGAGGAAGTTTAATATCTATTCAATATAGCGATAGTCGGCCCGAGATGAGTTGGGTAAAAAATGCGATAGAGGGCGTAGAAGGATTTAAGGGTGCGGAAATTCAGCCCATTGGCGATAAAGGAGTAGTGGTTAAAGTAAGTCAAAATGATATTTCTTCAGAAACCTATTCAAAAATACTTCAATCCTTGGGAGCGGATAATAATACAATTGATACTCAGAATTCAAGTGTTCAAACAATTAGTCCTTTAGTGGGGAGTGAGTTAAAACACAAAACCATTATTGTAGTTATTGTTGCATTAGTAGCAATGCTCTTGTATATTGCCGTTGCATTTTTGAATGTTAACCGACCAATTAATTCTTTTGGTTATGGTTTATCTTCTACACTAATGCTTTTTCATGATATTATTATTCCCTTGGGGGTCCTATCGGTTTTAGGAAAGTTTTATGGTGTAGAGTTAACTATTCCAGTTGTAACCGCGCTTTTAACAATTGTGGGATATTGCATTAATAATACGGTAGTGGTTTTTGACCGAATTCGCGAAAATATTATAAAAAATAAAAGCATGTCTTATGAAGAGGTAGTTAATAAATCTTTAAATGAGACTTTTACCCGTTGTATCAATACTTCTATTGCTGTTTTATTAGCAATTTTACCGCTTTATTACTTTTTTCAAGGAGAAGAAAGCTTAAAATATTTTACCTTAACAATTGGATTGGGGGTAATTGTTGGAATTTTTTCTTCTGTATTTTTGGCAAGTCCTTTATTGGTTCAGTGGCTCAAATGGAAACAGGAAAAAACTCAAAAGAGCCATTAATAAAGTTTGAATATATAGTTGACAAATTCATATAAAAATTTTATTAATATAAAACTCTATTACTTTTATGGAATTTAATTATAAAACTATTACTTCAAATATTTTGAAAACTATGCCGGACCGGACCAAGAAAGTTCTTTCTCGGCGTTTTTCGCTTGGCAGAACAGAAGAAGGCGAAACATTAGAAGCAATTGGACAAAGTTATAAAATTACCCGAGAAAGAGTGAGGCAGATAGAAGCTGATGGCTTAAAAAGAGCTCAAAAAAGTTTAGAAAATCAACCTTTTAAAAACGAATATCAAAACATTAAAAAATTTTTTGAAGAACAATTAAAAGCCGAAGGTGGATTAAAAAGAGAAGACTTGTTCTTAAAAAAATTAGGTTCGCCCAAAGACAAAAACTATATTTTATTTTTATTGAATTTAGATTCTGATATTGAAAAGATAAAAGAAGGGCAGAATTATTTTTCTTTTTATTCCCTAAAAAATAAAAATTTAAGCAATATAGCAAAAAAAATTGTCGCTGATTTTGTAGCCAAACTTAAGGAAAATAATCAATCAGATACTTTTGAGAATTTATTTAATATACTTCAAAAAGAATACACTGCTGAATGCAAAAAATATGGGATAGATAAGAAATTATTTAATTCTATTTTAGAACTTTCTAAAGATATTATTACCTCATTAGATGGTCAAAAAATTGGCTTGAAGTCTTCGCCAGACGTTAATCCAAAAACAGTAAGGGATAAAATTGCCTTAGTTTTAAAAAGTAATGCTAAACCAATGCATTTTAAGGAAATTACAGAGATGATTTATAAAATGAATCAATCTGCTCAGACCGAAAAAAATCGTAAGTATAAATTACATCCCCAAACGGTTCATAACGAATTAATTCGTAATGATAATTTTGTTTTAATTGGTTGTGGCCACTATGCCCTAAAAGAATGGGGATACGAACCGGGACGAGTGAAAGATATTATTTATTCTGTTTTACAAGCTTCTGACCATCCATTATCTAAAGATGAAATTATTGAACAAGTAAAAAAACAAAGAATTGTTAAAGATTCAACCATTTTTTTAGGTTTGCAGAATAAAAATTTTTTTGAAAAAGATTCAGAGGGTAAATATAAAATTAGAGAAGCTTAAATTCTCATGACCCCAGACCAAGTTATTTTACAATCTATTCAATCTATTTTTATAGGAGAGACTTTTTCTCCCCAGATTTTGCTTTTTCGTAATATATTATCTTATTGGTGGGTGGTGGCGCCTTTTATTTTATGGAGTATCTTAAATTCGGTATTTGTTTTATATATGAGGACATCTTGGGGTGTAGCGACTAAGAGAGTGGTTTTAGAAGTAAAAATACCTCAAAGCGTAACTAAGCCTTTAAAAGCAATGGAAAATTTTTTTAATGCTTTTTGGGCGTCTTATGACCCCCCAACTGATTGGCGAACTACTTTTTTTGAAGGAAAGATTATTACTGCCACCTCATTTGAAATAGTCAGTTTAGAGGGCGTGCCTCATTTTTATATTCGGGTGCCGGCTATGTTTCGTAAATTATTAGAATCTACTTTATATGCGCAATATCCGGAGATAGAATTAGTAGAAGCACCTGATTATGTCGCGACTGTTCCTCAGGATATTCCTAACCAAGATTGGGATATGTGGGGTTGTGATTTTATGACCTTAAAGCCAGATGTTTATCCTTTAAGAACTTATGCAGATTTTTTTGAGGAAAATGGGGAAGTGCGCGATGAAAAAAACAAAGTTGATCCAATGGCTTCTCTTTTAGAGTTATTTACTCATATTGGCAAAGGTGAATATATTTGGTTCCAAGTTAATGCTAAACCAATCAGTGTTAAAGAAAATGATTTTGTTAAACGAGGGAAAAAAGAGGTTGATAAAATTATGCAACGCGCTAAAGCACAACCCGCAAAACAATCTGGTTTAGTTGATTTTTTAAATAATACAGTAGATTATTTTGTGGAGGTTGTCTTAAAAATTATTGGAATATTTGTGCCAGTGGGAACCCCCGAAGAAAAAGCTTCGACTCAAAAGCAAGAGCTTTTTCCGCCAGCCATGCTTATTTCCCCGGGAGAAAGAGAAACCATAACCGCAATTGAAAGAAAAATTTCGAAAACTTGTTATGAATGCAATATTCGTTTTATTTATTTAGCGCGTCGGGAAAATTTTAATTCAGGAATAAAATCTTTTGGTCCGGGATTTACTGCTCAATTTGGCACTCAAAATACAAACGGCGTTAAACCTTGGAAACCTACACTTACTAAAATTCAATCTCCGGATATTTTTGCAAAAGCGCGTTTATTTGTTAAAAAAAGAAATATGTTTGCGAAATATCGAGATAGGGAGCCCTATCCTGGGTCTACTTTTGTTTTAAGCACTGAAGAATTGGCAACTATCTATCACTTTCCGGGTTTTGAAGTGGCGCCAGTGGCAGCTCTGCAAAGGATTGAAATTAAAAAAGCTCCACCTCCTTCTACTTTGCCGATAGAAGAATAACTTAAAATTGTAAAATTTAATTAAATGGAATTTGATAAAAATAAAGATATTACTTTTTTTGGGAAAACCACCTTTCGTGGCGAACAGCGTAAGTTTGGAATTAAAACAGACGACAAACGGCGCCATATTTATATTATTGGAAAAACTGGAATGGGTAAGACTGAGCTTTTGAAAAATATGGTAGTGCAAGATATCCGTCGAGGAAATGGAGTAGGATTTGTTGACCCGCATGGCGAAGCAGCGGAAGAACTTTTGAACTTTGTTCCCCAAGAAAGAATTAAAGATGTGGTTTATTTTAATCCAGCCGATATGGAATATCCAATTGCTTTTAATATTATGGAAGATGTGGATGTTGAATATCGCCATTTAGTAGCGGGCGGATTGATGGCTGTTTTTAAGAAAATTTGGCCAGATGTTTGGTCTTCCCGGATGGAATATATTTTAAATAATACAATTTTAGCCCTTTTAGAAGTGCCGTCTTCAACTTTATTGGGCATTAACAGAATGCTGGCTGATGCGGAATGGCGTGGTGATATTGTGGAAAGATTACAAGACCCAGTAGTTAAAGCTTTTTGGACAAAAGAATTTGCCCGCTATACTCAACGCTATGAAGTTGAAGCTACTGCGGCTATTCAAAATAAAATTGGGCAATTCACCTCTGCGCCCTTAATTAGAAATATTATTGGTCAAACTTCTTCAACAATTAATATGCGTAAAATAATGGACGAGAAGAAAATTTTTATTGTTAATTTATCAAAAGGGCGGATTGGAGAGGAGGCTTCTCGTTTATTGGGAGCTTTATTAATTACTAAATTGCAATTAGCGGCAATGTCGCGAGTAGATATTCCCGAAGCGGCTCGTAATGATTTTAATTTATATATTGATGAGTTTCAAAATTTTTCTACTGAGTCTTTTGCTACAATTTTATCCGAAGCGAGAAAATATCGCTTGTCGTTGATTTTAGCGCATCAATATATTACTCAAATGGAAGAAAAAGTAAGAGATGCGGTTTTTGGTAATGTAGGCACCCTTTTAGTATTTCGGGTAGGAGCAGATGATGCTGAATTTTTAGAACGCGAGTTTGCACCCGAATTTACTGCTCAAGATTTAGTGAATTTGCCAAAACAAAATATTTTAGTAAAGTTAGCAATTGATGGGGTAACATCACGACCTTTTTCTGCTGAGACCTTATCGCCCGTGACGCCAATAGATGCGTCTTATAGAGAACAAATTGTTAATTTTTCGCGGGAAAATTATGGCATAAATAGAGAAATAGTGGAGCAAGAAATAGCAGGTTCTATTCAAACAGAAAACAATAATTTAACTAATTTTTCAATTCCCGTTAAAGAAAAAGAGTCCTCTATAGAACTTTATGATATTGAATGTTATAATTGTGGGCGAAAAATTAAAGTGCCTTTTAAGCCAGACCCCAAGAGACCGGTTTATTGCAAACCATGCTTAAAAAAAATAGGAAGCAAGGATAATGTTGAGTTTGTTAGTTTAGAAAAATCGGCGCAAAACTTTGTACCTCCAGAAAAGAAAATTTACAATTATTTCAAAGAAGATATGGAGGATAAAGATATTAATAAAAAAGCTGTGGTGAAGAAAAACAATAAAATAGATTACGCTGGCTTACAAGAAGCGTTAAGAGAGGCAAAACAAAAATTAAATAAAAATACTCCTCAAAATAATTCTCAAGGCGCTATTGAAGATAATTTCAAAAATAGTTCTATATCCCAACCAGATTCAGCAGATTCTTTATCAATTAAGCGTGGGAAAATAAATCCTGGTGAAACTATTCAATTTTAATTAAAGCTCATTTATGCTTCAAATTTTTTCTTTTTAAAAGAGACGCCTACAAGATAGACGGATATTACGATATTTGGGGTTATATTGTAGGATTTGCCTGTTCTCAACTAAATATATTTAATCGCTCCAAGCGATTTTTTAAGTTTATCCTTTTATTTTTTTAAATATTTTGATAAAATATAATAAACTTTTTATATAATTTTAATAATATTAAATATTAATATATAAATGCTTAATATAACCAATTTTGATTTTAGTAATAAAAAAGCTTTAGTCAGATGTGATTTTAATGTGCCTATAGTCCAAGGAAAAATTTCTGATGATTTTCGTATTAAAAAAACTATTCCTACAATTCAATATTTGCATACGCACGCCGAAACCGTTATTTTAATTAGTCATTTAGGTGATCCCAAAGGACGTGATTTAAGTTTGTCATTGAGACCGGTCGCAGAAAAACTTTCTCAACTAATGCAAACAGAAGTCCATTTTTTTGATGATCCAATTGGTCCTATTTTAGAAAAAAAATTAGAAGTATTTAATCATGGTGAAATAATATTACTTGAAAATTTAAGATTTTCACCCGGAGAAAAAACTAACGACCCAAATTTTGCCGCTCAATTAGCATCATTAGGAGATATTTTTGTCCAAGACGGGTTTGGTGTTTGTCATCGCGCTCATGCGTCTACTTATGGAGTGGCTCAATTTTTACCTTCTTGCAGCGGTTTTTTATTAAAACAAGAAATAGAAGCCTTAAATAAAGCAATGAATAATCCAGCCCGACCATTAGTGGCTATTTTAGGCGGCATTAAGGTTTCTACTAAAACAAAATTAATTGAAAAATTATTAGAATTAGCTGACAATGTTTTAGTGGGTGGTAAGATTGCTAATTCAATTTTAATAGTAAAAGGAATTTGTGTTAGAGATAAATGGACATCAGAAGAAGATTGTTTATTAAAATTAGTTGATAAAATTCAACTTACTAACCCAAAGTTGCATTTGCCGGTAGACGGAGTAATAGGATTGTCAAACTTAAGCGAAGAATATCAACGCATTGGCGCAGTAGGAACAGTGAAGAAAGATGAAGATATTTTTGATATTGGACCGGAAACAATAGAACAATACAAAGATATTATAAAAGAAGCAAAAACTATTATTTGGAATGGGCCCTTGGGTTATTATGAAGATGATGATTATAGGAAAGGCACTCAAGAAATTATGAAAGCGGTGGCAAACAGCGGGGCTTATAGTATTTTAGGAGGAGGAGACACAGTTGATATTGTGCACCAGCTTAAAATGGATGATAAATTTAGTTATATCTCTACTGGCGGCGGAGCAATGTTAGATTATATTGCTGGCGAGGAAATGCCTGGCTTAAAAGCATTGCAAGCTAAAACTTTTTAATTATGGCAATGAAAATAAAAAATATTGAATTGGCAGCAGAAAGAATTTGTCAAGCAGTTTTAAGAGGCGAGCAAATTATTATTTTTGCAGATTCTGATTTAGATGGAGTAGCTTCGGCAACCCTTATGAAAGAAACGATTGATAATTTAGTTTCTGTCTTGCCGGAAAATAATAAAAAAGAATATCCTAATGTATTAGCATTTTTTCCAGATAGACATAATGAAGGTTATGGGCTTAATGATAAAGCCCTTATTTTTATTAAAACCAAAAAAATTTTAAATTTTAAGCCTGCTCTTTTAATTACCTTAGATTGTGGAATTACAAATTATGCGGAAATAGAATCAGCAAAGCAATCCGGTTTTGATGTTATAATAATTGACCATCACATTCCCATTGGTGGACAATTGCCAAAAGCGGATATTATTGTTGACCCAAAGCAACCTGAAGATAATTTTCCGTTTAAAGAATATTGTAATACTGGTTTAACTTTTAAGCTGTCACAGGAAATTTTAGGAGATAAGATGTCGTCTTTATTAAAAGAAAGTTTTCTTCAATTAACTGCTTTAGCTACAATTTCTGATATGATGATTGAAGAAGACGAAAATAAAGATTTTATATTGCAAGGATTAGCCAATATAGAAAAAAGCCAGCGTCCTGCTCTTAGGGCATTAGTAGAAATTTTAGGTCCTCAAAATTTTAATTCTACGCGTGATTTAGTTTCTAAAATGAATGGAATTTTAAATTCTTCTTTAATGGATGACCATGTAATGTTGGTTTACAAATATCTTATTGAATCTAATTTTGAAAAAGCTAAAATAATGGCGAATCAATTTATTGAAGAGCATGAAACGCGGCAAAGGGAAATAATTTCATTGACCGAGAATATAAAATATCAATTAGGAGATTCTCCCCTTGATTTAATAATTTTTATTGGCAGTCCGCAGTATAATATAGAATATTTAGGGTCAGTGGCGTCGCGTTTAGCTAATTATTATAATAAACCAGTTTTTTTATATGAACAGCACGATGAGTATAGCCGAGGAACAGTGCGAGTACCCAAAGGTTGCGATGCTGTTAAAGCTATGGAGTCTTGCAGTTATTTGCTTCAAACTTTTGGCGGACATCCCGCAGCGGCTGGATTTACGGTGGCAAATGAAAATTTAGAAAAATTCAAAGAAGAACTTATAAAATATTTTAGTAAAATTTCTTGGCAATAAAAAAAAGAGGAGTTGGCTTTATTAGTTTAAAGCTACTCCCCATATTCGCCGTCAATAATGCCTTTTTCGGCATCAATGATTGGCGCAATTTTTTCTTTTGGCGATTCAATGATGTATTTGTCTGCGTCTATATAACGCAGGTTTTTAAGCTCATTTTTTCTCATCAATATGCACCTCCTGTGCTGATTATAATATATAATAATATTCTAAAATTGTCAATAGATAGATAAAATTTAATTTTTTTGATATAATATTAATATAATCTAAATTATTTTTAATTCTATGAAAATTATTGCGTATACTGACGGGGGGGCAAGGGGAAATCCCGGGCCAGCTGCCTTGGGAGCAGTCATTCAAAACGAAAAAGGCCAAACCATAAAAAAATATAGCGAGTTTTTGGGAGAATTTTTGACAAACAACGAAGCAGAATATCGAGCTGTTATTTTTGTCTTAAAGAAAATAAAGGCTTTAATTGGCAAAGATAAAGCTAAGCAAACTGAGGTAGAAATAAGAGCTGACTCAGAGTTAATGGTAAAGCAAATGAATGGTGAATATAAACTTTCTGAACCGCGCATTCAAGAATTTTTTATAGAAATTTGGAATTTAAAAATTGATTATAAGTTGGTGACATTCAAACATATTTCTCGGGAAATGAATAAAGAAGCTGATGCCTTGGTTAATGAAGCATTAGACCGCGAAGAAAAACAAAATTCACCGAATTTATTTGATTAAAACTTTAAAAGAAAACCGCTCTTTGGAGAGCGGTTTTGAATTTAAGATGTCTTTATGGGCTCGTAAGCCGAATTCTGTTTTAAGCAGCTATCTATCTAGGGCGTCAATTACTTGGCGTCTCAAGCGAGCTACTTTTCTTCTTTAATTTTTTCATTAAAGAGTTTGCTCTTGCTTCCGGGTAAGAATTTAGCCGTTTCACCTTTATGGTTTCCCATAAAACTATCCCCAAAGGGATTCTATTTCTTTTCAGAAATAGACGTCTCTGTTCGCATCTCTCCCTAAACTAAGAAGCCCTTTCGGACACGCATTTAGGGGATGGGCGTTACCCACTACCTTTTTAGACCTTGCTGAAACAGCAAAGAATAGAAGTTCGGACTTTCCTCCCCATTAAATTTGCAAATTGCAAAGCTTAATAGGGTAGCTGCTCGGCCCATAAAGACAATTATATTTTTATAATCTTTATAAGTTTTTGTCAAATTGTTGCGAATGGATTTTTAGGAATATTGAGTAAACTTTTTTTGCCAAACCGTAAAAATTGAGATATATTGAAATAACAATATAATAATATGTCTATACAAAAATTTTTTAATTCAGAGCAAAAAAGCGTCAGTTTCGCTGCTTTTATTATGATGGTGGCAATTTTTTTAAGCCGTTTTTTGGGATTAATTCGGGATAGGCTTTTGGCTGGCGCTTTTGGAGCAAGTATTGATTTGGATATTTATTACGCTGCCTTCAAAATACCGGATTTAATTTATAGTATTATTTTTGCAGG
Organism: uncultured bacterium; assembly: GCA_937870835.1. Taxonomy (GTDB): domain Bacteria; phylum Patescibacteriota; class Minisyncoccia; order Minisyncoccales; family Minisyncoccaceae; genus UBA6220. The sequence continues at coordinate 3,987 of CALMWW010000140.1, read as the reverse complement.
TGGCATTTTAGTTTCTTTTCTGCCTATTTTCTCTGAATATCAGAAAAAAAATCAAGCCGAAGCTTGGAAAATTACCAATAGCATTCTTAATCTTTTTATTATTTTATACGCAGTATTTTTTATTGTTTTTTTCATTTTTAGCCCGGATTTGATTACGCTTTTAATTGGTTCATTTCCCATAGCCTATCAAGGTGAAGCCATTGCCTTAACTCGTTTAATTTTTGGAGCAATTCTGTTTTTTGGATTGTCATCTATTTTTTCAACAATTTTAAATTATTTTCAACGTTTTGTGGTTTATTCTTTAGCCCCGATTTTTTATAATTTAGGGATTATCGCGGGTACGGTTTTTTTAACGCCTCATTTTGGAATTTTTGGCCCTGGATTGGGAGTAGTAATAGGCGCTTTTTTACATTTAGCCATTCAAATACCGGCAGCAATCCAATGTGGCTATAAGTATAAGCCCGTGATTGCTTTGAGACACCCAGGTTTACAAAATTTTTTTCGCTTAGTTGTTCCAAGAATTATTGCTTCTTGCTCATCTCAATTGGTTTTTTTGGCAGCGACCGGAGCAGCGGCTATTGTCGGAGCAGGCGCCATTTCTGTTTTTAATTTATCTTACAATTTAAGCTATTTGCCAATTGGAATTTTGGGAGTTTCTTTTGCCACAGCAATTTTTCCAACATTAAGCAAATTTTGGGCTAATAATGCGAAAGACGAATTTTATAATAATTTTCGCCAAACTTTTAATAAAATTTTATTTGTGGCTTTGCCAATTGGATTATTAATTTTTATTTTAAGAAATCAAATTGTAGAGATTATATACCGAACTGGAAAATTTGATGAATCGGCAGCAGCAATTACAGCCGCCGCTTTAGGAATTTATTTTTTAAGCATAGCCACCCAATGTCTTGTGCCGTTATTATTGAGAGGATTTTTTAGTATTAAAGATACTTTAACGCCTACCTTAATTGCTATTGTCGCCATGGTTTTAAATATTACTTTATTTCTTCCATTTATAGCCCTGTTTGGCGGCGGACATCAGTTTGTTTTTAATTTTTTTGGACAAAATTTATTTATCAATTTGCCTGCTTGGCTGAATGCTAATAATTTATTTACTCAAGCAACAATGCAAATTCTTAATGTTCAAAATTTACCCAATGCGCCAATTTTGGGATTGGTTTTAATTTTTAATCTTTGCGCGCTATTGGAATTTGTTTTGCTTTTTATTTTCTTTTTCAAAAAAGTAGGAAATTTTGGCATTAAAGAAATTTGGTTTTCTTTCTTAAAAATATTTTTAGCAACAGTAGGGGCAGGATTAACCGCGCAGTTTATTTTACAACAATGTTTAAGGTGTGGCGCCTTAGCGCAATTTATTTTAGCAAGTGTTATGGCTGGCATTATATATTTGCTTCTTGCCTTTATCTTAAAATGTCCAGAATTAAATTTATTAATTCAAGAAATAAAAAATAGAAATAAATGAAAATTAGAAATTTTGTTATTATCAGCCATATTGACCATGGTAAATCCACTTTAGCGGATCGGTTTTTAGAAATTACAGGAACAGTTCAAAAAAATAAAATGCGAGCGCAATATTTAGATGCTATGGATATAGAGAGAGAAAAGGGCATTACGATTAAAATGACGCCAGTAAGAATGTTTTGGAAAGATAAATATGGCGAACCCGTAATGTTAAACTTAATTGATACGCCCGGCCATATTGATTTTAATTATGAAGTTTCGCGCAGTTTAGCTGCGGTTGAAGGAGCAATTTTATTAGTAGATGCCACAAAAGGCATTCAAGCTCAAACAATTACTAATCTAGAATTAGCGAAACAGCAGAGCTTAGTTATTATTCCTGTTATTAATAAAATTGATTCTCCGGCTGCGCGGATTGATGATGTTAGAAAAGAGATTGTTGAATTTTTGCAAATTGACCCAGCTTCTATTTTATACATTTCTGCCAAGACCGGAGAAAATGTTGAAACTCTTTTAGAGGCAGTCATTGAGAAAATTCCAGAACCGCCTCTTAATATTGATAAACCATTGCGGGCTTTAATTTTTGATTCAAATTATGATTCATTTTTAGGTGTAGTGGCTTATGTGCGAATTATGGAGGGAACAATAAGTAGCAACGAAAAATTATTATTAGTCAATTCTAAGATAAATGGCTTAAGTAAAGAAATTGGAATTTTTACTCCCGATATGAAACCAATTGCAGAATTAAAGGCCGGAGAAATTGGTTATATTGCTACTGGAATTAAAGAAACTGAAAAAAGCGGCATTATCGGAGATACAATTACAATTAATAATCCAGATATTAAAATAGAGCCATTACCGGGATATAAAGAGCCTGAACCAAAAATTTTTGTGTCGGTTTATCCCGAGGAGCAAAGTGAATTTGAACAATTAAAAATAGCTTTAGCAAAATTAAAATTAAATGATTCTGCTTTGTTTTATCAACAGCAAAATTTTTATATTTTTGGGCGAGGATTTTTATGCGGATTTTTAGGAACTTTGCATGCTGAAATTACAATGGAGCGGCTTAGGCGCGAATTTGGATTAGAAATAGTTATTGGCGCGCCCCAAGTGGCTTATAAAGCTATTGATGCTAAAGGGCAAGAGGTAATGATTTATAATCCTTTAAATTGGTCTCAATCTTATAAAAAGTTTTTTGAACCATGGGCAGAAGTTAAAATTATTATTAATGCCAATTATTTAGGAAGAGTATTTGATTATTTATCAGAATTAAAAGGCAAACATATTGAATCTTATCCTTTTGGCAGCGACCGCTATATGTTGATTTATGAGATGCCCTTGCGCGAAATTATTGGAAAATTTTATGAAAATCTTTTAAATATTACTCAGGGATTTGCATCTTTAACTTATAAAGAGATAGAATATAGAGAAACTGAATTAGTGAAGTTAGAAATTTTAGTAGCAGGCAAACCAGAAGAAGCTTTAAGCCGTATTTTGCCAAAAGAAGAAGCAGTAGCGGAAGCAAGGCGAGTAGTGCAAAAGTTAAAAGATTTATTGCCAAGGCAATCTTTTGCAGTCCCGTTGCAAGGAAAGATCGGAGGAACAATTGTCAGTCGGGAAACCCTGAGCGCTTACCGTAAAGATGTAATAGCTCCTTTGTATGGAGGTGATTATACTCGCAAAAGGAAATTATTAGAAAAACAGAAAAAGGGTAAATCAAAAATGAAAGAAAAAGGGGAGGTGCATATCCCTCCCGAGGTTTTCTTAAAAGTATTTGGGTCTTAATTGGTTTTTACCAGTTGAAAGCTGGCAATACTAAGGCTAAAATAGTAGCGAGAGCAACCAAACTTACTATAATCACCCAAACAATTCTGAAAATTTTTTTTGACTTAGCCATATTTAATAAGCTAAAATTAAAAAGCAAGAATAAATAATAAAAATATAATTGCTCTTAATTATTAATTAATTATTAAGGTTATAAATTAATGGTAGCAAAAAAATTAAAAAAAAGGAAGAGCAATAAAAAGCAAAATTTATTTACTAAATTTTTCTGGTTGGCCGTTTTTGTTTTTCTATTTGCTTATTTAGGTTTTGCTAATGTGCAACTTTTTATACAGAGACACCACAAAAAAGATAATTTAAGTCAACTTACTAATACTTTTAATTCTTTAGCTGAAGAACAGAGAAAATTAAATTTTGAGTTAGGAGCAACAGCCTCTCCAGAATATCTTGACAGGGTGGCGCGAGAAGAGTTTGGATATAAAAAAGAAGGGGAACAAGTAGTAGTAGTTAAGAAAAATGAAAACGAACCAGCGCAAGAGGAAAATAACAAAGAAAATAATTTACAATTTTTTCAAAATATTATAGATTGGATTACTGTTAAATTTGAATCCTTAACGCCAAAATAAGTGTTTACTTAGAAAAAATAAAAGCAAAGGCCAGAGTAGCTTAACGGCAAAGCAATTCTTTCGTAAAGAAGAGACTGCGAGTTCGATTCTCGCCTCTGGCTCA
>CALMWW010000139.1 GCA_937870835.1 uncultured bacterium | reverse complement strand
ATCAAAAGCCTTGCGAAGTAGTATAAATCGCTTTTTGTCGTGGATTATGGTTCGTTGCCCCTTTTCTAGTCTCATATCGTTTAAATAGCCTTCAGGAGCCACTCCAGGAAGCCAACCAAGGGAAACCTTTTTCTCTAAACCTCTTTTTACATCCTTGCCTAATTTTGACGAAAAATATTGCGATTGACTTAATGCCAATTGCAACATCATGATCCCTTCGGGACTATTATCAAAATTATATGAACCGAATTTCAAGTCTTGTATTACTCCAGTTCGGACTAAATATGTAATAGTTGAAGCGTCAATTTCATTTCTTGATAATCTATCTGGGTGCCAAGCAATAATGCCGGAAGCCTCACCAAGTTTTATTCGTCTTATCATTTCCTCAAATGAAGGGCGGTTGTATGGTTTAAAAGCTGAATGTCTTTCTTCTAATACTTCTACAATATCCAAATGAGGATGAATTTCTTTCACCTTGTCTTTTTGGCTTTCAATAGATAAAGCCTGCCGTTCCTCACCTTCAGTTGACTTGCGGACATAAGCAAAATATTTAATTTTATTTTTTACTTCTTCCATATCTATTTTTTATTACACAATTTTTTTGTAAGACTTTTAAATCTCTAATAACTTCCGTTAAAAGTTTGTCCTTATCAAAAATATAAGTTTTTTCTTGATAATCTTTTTTAAGTAAAAGCAAAACTTTTGCTAAAGCCCCAAAATAATTATCCAGGTTAACAACAATTGTTATTGTTTCTCGATTATTTGTTTCCATATTTTTATTTTTATATACAAAAAGGGGTAGTCGTGGACACCCAACAAAACATCGCCAAAGGCAATATTCATCGGCACAACTACCCCTTTCTGGGGACGAATATTAAAAAAGCCTTAGCGATTATTATTTTGTTAGGTGTCAACAATATAATAACAATTATTTTTTAATATTTCAAGGTGCTATATTTTTCAAAGTCTTTCCGGCTCATTGGGGCGTATGTCAATTTTACAAGCGAAACAAGAGCGGTTGCTTGTCGCAAGGCTTCCGCTCGATCAATATTATCGCCAAATTCTTTTTGGTATAAAGCGATAAAATCGTCTAATTGTTCGTCTGTAAATTTCATAACGGTTTAAATAAAACGCTTCTGTCATATTTTCCTTTTATAAAGGGAATAAAATTTAGGGAATAGGCAAAATATTCAACTTCGCCAATCCAGTCAGATTTAAAGACTTTTTCATAAACTGGGATTAATAAAGACAAAAATCTTTCAACGAATTTTTGAGCGATATAGCCC
>CALMWW010000138.1 GCA_937870835.1 uncultured bacterium | reverse complement strand
CATTTGCTTTTTCTGCGTCTCTCAATTTCATAATCGCGCCCTCGCCAAACTTCTCCCGAATTTCTTCAATCGCTTCGGTTAAATTAATTTTTTCATCTTCTTTATCGTTTTTTTTCTTAGCCATTTTAATGAAAATAAAATATTAAATAATTTTCTAATAATTTTATTATAAGGTATTTTTATTATATCAAACTTATTAAAGGTGTAAAGAAGAAATGTACCATTATAATTCGGCTGGGCGATATAGCATCTTAAATTAGCTTAACACAGCAAAGCTGTGCCAATTATTAAAATCCACCAATAATTGTCAAAAAAATTAAGAATTATTTAATAAATAAAAATTATCTTAAAATTAAAAAACGGTTAGTCCTTTTTTATCTTCAATAAATTATAAAAAATTTGAAAACTATTTTTATTACTTTGGTATTTAATTATCTTTTAAGGGCTTTTACTTCGTTCGTGGTTTTAGACTCTGCCGGCAATTAGCTATTAAAAAAATCGCTCTTGTGAGGATTCTATAATTCTTTTCTATTTTACTTAAATTTATCATCCTTCAGGTTGTCCTCGTCTTTACTACAATTATGTGGGCGGTAAGGGACTCGGACCCCTAACCCCTTCGGTGTAAACGAAGTGCTCTGCCAATTGAGCTAACCGCCCTTATATTTTAAAATATTTTTTCGTTATTAATAAAGCCCCTTTTATAGAGGCATTTTAATGTGCCCGAGGGGGGACTTGAACCCCCACGGGATAAACCCCTACGCCCCTCAAACGTAGATGTCTGCCAATTCCATCACTCGGGCACATAATTAAAGGCAACTATTTTTCAATTGAAAATTGTTCTTCTTGAGAATTTGCAAAATTAACATTTTCATCCTCTTGCTCATTATTTCGGGTCATAGTCTTAAGTTTTGCCTTTTTCCCTTTAGCGCGTCGCAAATAATAAAGTTTAGCGCGTCTCGTTTTAGTTTGTTTAACAATTTCTATTTTTTCAATAATTGGAGAATGGATAGGAAAAATTTTTTCAACACCGATTCCATCAATTATTTTTCTAACAGTGATAGTGCTATTTATTCCCCGTCCATGTTTAACAGCTAAAACCTGACCCTCAAAAACTTGAATTCTTTCTTTTGTTTTGCCATCTTTAATTTCTTTAATTCTCTGAAAGACTTTAACAAAATCTCCTTGTTTAATCATAGGTAAATCTTTTTTTAAGTTGCCAGCCACAATTCCATCTTCTTTTTCTAAAACAATGGCGGTTTCTTGTTCCTTTTCATTTTCATTTTGAGAATCTTCATTTTTGGCTTCACCGGTTGCATTGTTTGTCTCCTCTTCTCCTTCAACTTCTTGATTCATATTTAAACTTTCTGAAGTAAGAATTTCAGAAGTTTCTTGATTTTGATTTTCTTTTTGATTTTCTTCTGCCATAATATTTTTATTAGTTTTTTAATAAATAATGATGACTCGCTTTTATTTATCCAATCCGCTATATTTGCGAAATTGGTGGGCGTACCCTGACTCGAACAGGGGGCCTTTACGATGTCAACGTAACGCTCTAACCAACTGAGCTATACGCCCTTTAATAAATTAGAGCCTTTGTAGCGTATTATTATACTATGCGATTTTGTTAATTTAGTCAAACAGCGTCCTTGATTAAATATAATTAAACCGTCGCGAAAACCCTTCTCGCCCTTCATATATTTTTTTAATGCTTTTTTAATTT
>CALMWW010000137.1 GCA_937870835.1 uncultured bacterium | reverse complement strand
ATTTAAAAATCGTTGAAGGAGATATTAGAAATATCTTAGAAAATTCCGAATTCCAAGAAACAATCGCCAAACAAATTCCAAATTCTAATTACAAGATTGCTGGTAATATTCCCTATTATCTTACTTCTTATCTTTTCCGCCTTTTAATTGATTTAGAAAAAAAACCGAAAATTATTGTTTTAATGGTGCAAAAGGAAGTGGCTTTAAGAATTACGGCTCAACCTCCAAAAATGAATCTAATGGCGGTTTTAATCCAAACTTTTTTCAAAGCAAAAATTGTTTGTTTTGTGTCTAAAAATAATTTCTGGCCAAAACCAAAAGTTGATTCGGGTATTATTAAATTAACCTTAAAGCCGGAAATATTTTTAAGCAAAAATGAAAAAGAAAAAGCAATCAAAATAATAAAAGGTGGCTTTGCCCATCCAAGAAAATTGCTTTTAAATAATCTCAATAAAAATTTAAAAATTCCGAAAGAAAAATTAAGAAGCATTTTTCAAGAATTAAAATTAAAAGAAAATATTCGAGCTCAAAATTTAAATGTGTCTCAATGGCTCCTTTTAAATAAAAAAATTGAAAGTCTTGACTAAATATTATATAATAAAAATAAAAACTATGAAAAACTCAAAATCATTTCTCGTTTCTCTTCTAATTTTAGTCCTTCTGTTTGTTGGCGGCTTTTATCTTCCAAAACCTCAAAAAGAAAAGAAAACAGAAATTTCAGAAACGCCAACTTCTCAAATTCCTTCAGAAAATATTGTCACAACCGCAGAAAACGAGAAAACATTCGAAGTTTTAACTCAAGAACCCGAATCTTCAAAACTTCTGGCAGCTGCGAAAGTACCCCAAGAAGCAAAACTCTTTTTACCTCTATCTTTGAAAGATATGTCGAAAAATAGTTTAGGCGAACTTTTAATTTGGAAAGAACCGGGAATTGTTGAATGCGAGCCATGGGGGCCTGGCCAAGGATATGCACCGTGTTTGCCAGGAACACTTGAACTTGACCCTCCTTGTCCAATGTTTATGGATTGCGATGGTGATGGTTATTTTTGGTGGAAAGGAGAAGATTGCGACGAAAACTGCCCAACTTGCTATAAAGATTCTCCTTTTACCA
>CALMWW010000136.1 GCA_937870835.1 uncultured bacterium | reverse complement strand
AAGTATATTTAGACACTTCTTTTTTGGTGGGCCAATTTACTTGCTTTAATTCTTTGTAAGAACTTTTAAAATATTGCTTTATCTTATTAAACATATTATTTCTGTTTTAAAATGCCCTTTCGGGCACCTTGTCATTTTAGCAAAAATGCATTTGATTTGTCAACCCCACACTTCTCATTTGACTTTTTTTAGTCTTTGATTTATACTGTTAAAAGGCTATAATGATTAAGAGATTCTTTTGGAGTTTTTGCGCTAATGCTTTGGCTCTTTATCTCTGCCAAAAACTTTTTCAATATCTTTTAGACGATTTTTATTTTACTGGCACTATAAAGCAATTTTTAATTCTAACTTTATCTTTAACTCTTTTAAATCTTTTACTAAAACCAATCCTAAAATTCTTTTTCGCTCCTTTGATCTTTTTAACTTTAGGCATTTTTTCTTTAATCATTAACTTAATTATTCTAAAAGTCGCCACTTACTTTGTTCCCCAACTTGTAATTAATTCACCGCTTACCTGGCTTGGGGCTTCAATTGTAATTAGTTTTTTTAATTCCTGGCTTGGTTCGATAAAATAAATTAATCTTGTTTTTAAAATGACAACTGACTTAATAGGTATTCTCCAGATTATTACTGGAATTATAATCATTATTTTAGTTATTTTACAACAACGGGGAGTAGGATTAGGAACAATCGGCGGTCTTAATACTTTTTTTTATGGTAGTCGCCGGGGGTTAGAAAAAACTATTTTTATTTTAACTATTGTTTTAATAAGTTTTTTTATTTTTCTCTCAGTTCTCTCTTTTATTATTTAGTTGATGATTAGATTGCCTTCTTTTTTTAAAAAAGCGTGGCTTCGTTTTTCTCTTTTCGAGAAAATTCTTTGCATTTTCTTTATTGCCGGAATATTTATTGGTTTGGTTTTTCTTTTAAATACCCTTGTTTTAAAATATACAGAAGAAATTCCAAAAAGCGGCGGCACTTTAAAATTGGGATTAATCTGTCGGCCATTACTGGTAAATCCGATTTATGTTTCAACAAATGAATGTGACAGAGATTTAGTGGAGTTAATTTTCGATGGCCTTTTTGCTGTTGATGGCAACGGGGGTTTAGTTCCCCGCCTAGCAGACAAAGTAGAAGTCTCTGACGACCTCAAAACTTATACTGTTTTTTTAAAAAACAATCTCTTTTGGCATGATGGGGTGCCTTTAACAAGCGAGGATGTGATTTTTACCATTGAAGCAATCCAAAATCCAAAAGTTAAAAGCCCATTAAGGCTTAATTGGGAAG
>CALMWW010000135.1 GCA_937870835.1 uncultured bacterium | reverse complement strand
CATTCTCGATACAGACGATCAGCGTGCCGCTCATCGGCGCTTTCGAGGAAATACTCGCGCCAGCCAGCGCACCTGTCTGCGTCACGGTCTTGGCGATGCGCATGGTGACGGCGAAACGCGATCCGCCGCTGCGGTTGGATTCGACGGCAATGCCGTGATCGAGTACGCGCGCTAGGCGCTCCACGATCGAAAGGCCAAGGCCGAGACCACGCGCGATGCGTGCGCCCTGATCCAGCCGATGAAATTCCTTGAAGATTTTGTGTTTTACTTTGTTCTTCTAACGAATTTAATACCTTTTTATTGCTGTACCTTAATTTTGTAACATAATCGCCAAGATAAAAAATACCCCCTAACAAAGCAAGGATAAGAAACAAAAAAGATATTTTTTTTATCAGTCGCATTTTAGATTTCTTAAATATCTTACTATATTTTCGAAAATTTAGCAATTCACCTATTTATTCAATAATTAATGATTTTTGAGCAAAACAAAATTAAAAAATAATTAAAAATGTTATCCTGTTATAAGATTGCTGAAGCAACCTTATGACAGGATTATCTAAAATTTTTGACTTCCGATTCATTTTTATGCTATAATATGAAAGGGTTTGTTGGGCAGTTGCTGGCTCTTCTTCATTTTAATGAAGAGGGGTTGGAGGAAAGTCCGAACATTCCTCTGTGCTTCAACAGAGAAAAAAGCAGTTGTTAAAAGCCACCCTCTGAAACCGTTTGATTTAATAACTGGTAACGGTTATTAAAGATGGTTTAAGAGAGAGGTGCGAACAGAGACGTTTTAATCCGAAAGGATTAAAACCCCCACTTTTAAAGGAGGGGTGAGCCTGAAAGAAATTTCAGGGTGAAACGGCTAAATCCTTGCTGGATGCAAGAGCCGTGCCCCCCACTTGAAATGGATAATTAAATGAATCATGGTATCTTATTCTCAATTCTTGGTAATAACCAATCCATTTCAAGTGGGGGGAGTGCTCGCTTGAGCCCGAAGGTAACGCCGGGCCCAGAGAAATAACTGCCTCCTTGTTTAATTCAAGAAGACAGAATTCGGCTTACAAACAAACCCATTACTTTATCAAAAATCCCGGCCAAAAGCCGGGATTTTTGATTTGCCCGCCTACTTTTTTTAAAATAATGGCGGGGTTGTTTTTTTGTTGCTTATTTATCTAGAAACAGAATTAACTAAAGAAGCCATTATTATATCACTTTTTTCTTGTCAAGCCAAATAGGTTGGGGGCTGCCTCTTAATTAATTGCTTTTTTAATTCCTCTATCTCTCTTTCAAAAATCTCTTTGTGCCAATTCTTAAACCACCCCTCATTTTTAGAGATTTCATATAAACTCTTGATGAATTTAAGGCTATTTTTTAAATGCGTTAAAATATCTCCTTTTTCCATCTCTAAACCATTATCAACATAAGTTTGCCTAGCAGACCAATCTCCTGGTTGGTCAGAGCCAGGCGGAAAAGTCAATAGATATTCTTCCAGAATTTCTTGAGGAATAATGCCAGCAATTTTTCTTATTTTTCCTGTCGCTCTAAAATAGGCTTCGTCAATTCCATAAAGAGGCATATCATAACCATTAGAATATAAAGCAGTTAAATTGCCCCAGGCTAAAATTTTAACTTGAAAAGCATATTTCTCTGCTAAATTCTGCAAAACATTTAAAGAAGGATTAGAAATAAAACCAGTGCAAATAATTGCTTTAATTTTAGTATTTTTTTGTTGGGCTACTTTCATTAATCTCTCAATGGCGATTTTTGAGGTGCCGCCACTTGCTTCGGTATCTGG
>CALMWW010000134.1 GCA_937870835.1 uncultured bacterium | reverse complement strand
TATTGTTGATATTTCGTTTGACTTGCTTGCCATAGAATAGTATTATTGTTATAAGGTTATATTGTGGGATTAAGTCCCAATCCTTACTACAATGATACTAAATTATATTAAACTTGGCAAGCAAAATAAAGGAAGTAAGTCCGTTGTGTGCGCACTGGTGGGCGGGGCAAACACAACTTCCTTTCTGGCGGCGCATTTCGCAAAGCGAAATACGAAAAATTGTGGCGGCGAAAAAAGAAGCGGCGAAAGCGAGGGCGGGCAAAAATTCCTTCCCCCCAACCCCCTTCCTTTTTGCCCGCCCGAGCGTCCGGCGAGCGAAGCGAGCCGATCATTCGGGATTTTGTTCAAAATGAGTTCTGACTTTTTCCAACAAACACCACCAAAGACGATTTGTCGTCTCGCTCGGGGCTTCGCCCCTCGCTTCGGTAGGCATTTCGGCAAGATAATTCCACGGATTTTTGAAATCAATCGCCAATTTTCCCGCCGCAAGGCGGCGGTTCACAAATTTAAGAATTTGTATTGCGGCTTTGCCGCAATGAGCCGATGGTTTTCTTCCGCTTTCAGCGGAATACAAAATGAGATTTTAATAAATTGTCGGTGTAAAGCGTTGCCTTTTTATAAAATTAAAAACTTCTAAAAACTATGATTAAATATTTCATCTATTGTAGAAAATCTAGCGAGGACGAGGAAAGACAGGTTTTGTCTATTGAGGCCCAGCTCGCGGAATTGCGAGAGTTTGCCAAGCAAAACAATCTTTTCGTGGTTAAAGAATATTACGAAAGCAAAACCGCAAAAGAGCCGGGCCGAGAAGTTTTTAATTTTATGATGTCGGAAATTGAAAAAGGCAACGCTTCGGGAATTTTAGCGTGGAATCCCGATAGATTAGCCAGAAATAGCATAGACGGCGGACGAGTGATTTATCTTGTAGATACTGGAAAAATTCAATCGCTAAAATTCCCTACATTTTGGTTTGAAGCGACACCGCAAGGAAAATTTATGTTGAGTGTCGCTTTTGGACAAGCGAAGTATTACACTGACAATTTAAGAGAAAACATTTTGCGGGGAATTAGGCAAAAAATCAGGCGAGGCGAACTTTCGGCAAAAGCCCCGCTCGGATATTTTAACGAACCGAGATTGCGAACGATTGAACCGGACAAAAAAACTTTTAACAAAATAAAAGAAATTCTGCGGGCTTTTGCCACTGGCGAATATACTTTAACCAAAATTCAAAGCAAAATGTTTTCTCTTGGCTTGGTTGGCAAAGACGGGAAACTGCCTCATTTATCCACAATACAGAAAATTTTGACCAATCCATTTTATTACGGACACTTTCGCTATCGCGGCGAAATCCACCAAGGATCGCATAAGCCAATGATTTCAAAGAAACTTTTTGACCAAATACAAGAAGCGTTGATTTTGAACGGCAAGCCCCGCAAAAAGCGAGGGCCGAAAAACTTTCAATTTCTTAATTTTGCGGTTTGCGGCGAGTGTGGCTATGCTATCACCGCCGAAAGACACATCAAAAAAAGCGGACTAAAGTTTGTTTATTATCGTTGCACCCATAAAAGCAAAACGCAAAATTGTTCGCAAACTCACTTTTTGCGGGAAGAAGTTTTGACCGAACAAGTAAAAGAGAATTGTCAAAAAGTTTCTTTGTCCGATGTTTGGCGGGAAAGATATTTAGAAAAAGTAAAAGAATGGGAAAACGAGAACCGCCAAACATCAGGTCTTTTCGCTCAAAATCTCAAAACTGAACTTTCCGCCATTAAAACAAAAATAGACCGGCTTATGGACGGCTATCTTGAAGGCAGTTTTGAACTCTCGGAATTTCAGGAAAAGAAAAACAAACTTATGGCGGAAAAGAAAGATATTGAGGAAAAATTATCGGATTTTGAGCGAAAAGGAAATCATTGGCTCGAACTCACCCGAAACTGGATTTTAGAGGCCAACCAAGCCAAAAATCTCATTTTGTCTGAAAATTTTTCGGAAATGAAAAATTTTCTCAAAACCATCGGCTCGAACCGCCGCCTTGCGGCGGGAAAATTGGCGATTGATTTCAAAAATCCGTGGAATTATCTTGCCGAAATGCCTACCGAAGCGAGGGGCGAAGCCCCGAGCGAGACGACAAATCGTCTTTGGTGGACCCGAGGAGAATTGAACTCCTAACTCTACTATGCGAAAGTAGTATTATG
>CALMWW010000133.1 GCA_937870835.1 uncultured bacterium | reverse complement strand
CGATTCCCGTTAGGACCACAAAACAAGAACAATGGTTCAATATTTGGTTTCCGCGAAGTCATATATTAAAATTTATATTTAATCTCAAGGGAATCGAAGGCGGAGGCTTAATTGTTTGCTTGCGCAGTGGTCAGATTACTGCATCATAACAATTCGTGCTATATTAGTATGGTATTTTTTTATTTTTTTTGATATTATGTTTTAATATAATTTAATAATAAAAAACAATGTTTACTTTGGAAATTTTATTATATATTCTTGTTTTTATTGTTTCTTGCGCTTCTTTTTATTTTTCTGGACAATTAGTAGTTAAAAGTCTTATCAGCATCGCCAAAGTTTTAGAATGGAAAGAATTTGTCATTACTTTTGTGGTAATGGCCATTGTGGCATCTTTACCAAATTTATTTGTAGGAATTTTTTCAGCTATTCAGGGAATTCCTCAATTGTCTTTTGGAGATGTAATTGGGGGCAATGTAGTAGATACAACCTTAGCCATTGCTTTAGCGGCTTTGTTCTCCAAAAGCGGCATCCCAGCAAAAAGTCGCACTGTTCAAACTACGCTTTCATTTACAGCTCTAGCTGCTTTATTGCCCATTCTTTTAGCGTGGGACGGCGTAATTTCAAGACCTGATGGGGTTATTTTAATTTTATTTTATATTTTATATTTAATTTGGCTTTTCTCAAAGAAAGAAAATTTTAGCAAAGCCTGTGAAGAAGATGAAAAATCAAAAAATAAAAAAAATATAAAGAAAAATAATGCTTCTCTTAAAAAATCTATTAACAATATATTAAAAATAATAGCTGGTTTAGCAATTTTTATATTAGCAAGCAATGGCGTAGTTTTATCAGCCGAATATTTTGCTAAAACCTTTAATTGGTCTCTTATCTTAATTGGGCTATTTATTGTTGGCATAGGCAATTGCGCGCCAGAAATATTTTTTGCAATTACTTCTGCGAGGAAAAACCAAACTTGGCTGGTATTAGGAGATTTAATGGGTGCTATAATTGGTCCGGCTACTTTTGTGTTGGGGATAGTAGCTTTAATTTCGCCTATTGTAATTCAAGATTTTTCCCCCTTTGCTGTAACCCGTATTTTTCTTATTTTTTCAATTGCCTTATTTTATTATTTTGTTAAAAACGATGAAAAAATTAGCAAAAAAGAAGCAGCTATACTTTTAATGACATATATTGCTTTTATTATTACAGAGATATTTGTTAAATTATAAAAAATATTTTAGTTAGTTTTTTCCTAATCTATTCTATCTTTTCTTCTTGCTTTTCATAGTTTAGTTCTCTAACTTGTTCTTTAATATTTTCAATAATATTGTTAAGATGAGCGGGAATAAATTTGATAGAGCCGGCGCATTCATGGCCGCCGCCCTCAACATGAGAGTGCGGAATATCTTTTTTTATTCTTTTTATTATTTTATCAATAGGCAAAATTGGTTTATTTGCTCTATAAATAATCATATCAGATAAATAGCCAATTGTTATGACCGGAAGCATTTCCCGGTCTATAACCGCTGTATCGTGAATCATACTTACTACTTTTCCCGGAGCTGGATACTTAAATTTCATAGTATATTTTTCCAAATCAATAGTTGAAAAAACAACACCATTAATATTTTGAGTTCTTAAATAAGGGAGAGTGCTTTCTAATTGTGTTTGAACTCCCTTTCTGACTTCTTCGTTGATAATTTTTACTAATTCAGTATTATTGTATAATTCTTCATAAACGCCTTTTCCTGAATCAAATTTTAATTGATAAGCAATAAAATCAATAGCTGTTCCTATTTCTTCTAATTCTTTTTTGCTTCTTCCGCTTTTTTTAATATATTCCTCAGCTTCCTCAATAGTAGAGCGGTCAGTTATTCCCGCTACAGCAGGCAGGCTTGGATTAGAATAATCTTCGCATATCCATTTAGCCAACTCATAAGCCAACATTCCGGCACAAAGCTGGCTGTCTAATCCTTCAAGGTAGGGGTTAAGATGCAAAGAAACATAGGGGTCAACTAATGTTTTTTTATTTTGAACAACAACTGGATTATGATGGTCAATAACTATAGTTTCAAAACCAATTGATTTCATTGCTTTTAATCCAAACACATCTTCTGGAGTAGAGCCATTATCTAAAACAATAATTAATGGTTGACTTTGTCCGTGTGGTTCTAAAACTTTTTTAATTAAAACTATGTCTTTTAAAGCATCAATAATATCATAATAAGGAGCGCGGCTTGGAGAGCGGAAAAGATTATATTCAGAATTAGCTCCTATTTTTTCCATTAAAAGTCGGCAAGAGTCCTCTATAGCCAAACCAGCATTTATTCCGTCAGAATCAGAGTGGTGTCTTATCATAATGGGTTGATTTTTAAATATTGCCTTTCTAATTCTTTTAGCAATTTCGAAAAAATATGGCCTTAGTTTTTCCAATTTTTCCGAGTTTATGGAAAAAGAAACATTTTTTGGTTCGCTGTTTTTATCAATAATAAAATCAAAGTCTTTTTCCGATTCTCTTATTTTTTCAATTTCTATTTGGAGTTTTCCTCCTCGGATATTAGCAAAGCCAGTTATTTCAATAACATCGCCAACATTAAAATTAGAATTCTTGATTACCGCATCGGCCATATTATAACCATCGCTTATTGTAAAAATAACCGGACCGGGTTGGGTCTTTTTCATTATTTTAACAATTCCGGAAAAATTATCTCCACCCTTAAGAAAGGCGATGTCTTTATTGATTATTTTTTCTGAAGCAAAATTATTTTTGTTTTTCATATTTTTTAACCCTATCACAAGTTTGTTCTTTTTTCAATTTTTTGTAAAATAATACGCGAGCAATGTTGGTATATGGTTATTTTTAAGG
>CALMWW010000132.1 GCA_937870835.1 uncultured bacterium | reverse complement strand
ATATATTTGACTAAATATTTTAGAAAGGTAAAATATAAAAATAATAATAAATAATTTATAAACTTAAATGAGCATATTTGATAAAATAAAAGATATTCAAAAATTAAAAGAATTAGACAATGAATTTGCTAAACAAACTTTTAATGGCGAAAAAGAAGGAGTTAAAGTTATTTTAAATGGTCGAGGGGAAATTATAAGCTTAGCCCTAAATCCCAACCTTGCAGTTGAAAAGCAAGAGCAAATTTTAAAAGAGCTAATTAATGAAGTTTCGCAAAGAGCTAAAATGGAAATGGCGCAAAAAACAGCGCAGCTTACTGGTTTAAAATTTTAAATTTTATAATTTTATGAGAATTTTTCCAAGCATTGTGACTACTAGCGGTTCGCGCTGGGAAGAAAAAATTAAAGAAATTAATAATTTAGGCATTAAAGAGGTGGCGTTGTTTTTAACTTGCGCTGATAATGAAGAGCGGAAAGAGATTTATTCTTCGCTTTTGCAATCTAAAATTAAAAGCATTCCTTTTGTGCATTTGCGCAGTGATATGAAGTTGTCGGAAATTGAATATTTTATTAAAAAATATAATACTCAGATATTCAATACGCACTCAGAAAGAGATTTTCCAATTCCTAAAGAATGGGAAAAGTATAAAGGAGTAATTTGCATTGAAAATACAAGTTCGCCATTAGACGAAAAAGAATTAAAAAGATGGGGCGGTTTGTGTTTAGATTTTAGCCACTTAGAAAATAGCCAAAGAATTAACGATGGCTGTTATGATATAAATATAAAAATGGTAGAAAAATATCCTCCTCGCTGTAATCATATTAGCGCAGTAAAAGATAAATTTATTTTAGATGAAAATGAAAAAGTTCATTATGCGAGCCATACTTTAAATAATTTGAATGAATTAGATTATTTAAGAAAATATCCTTTAAGTTATTTTTCTGAATTTTGCGCTATAGAATTAGAGAATAAAATTACTGACCAGTTGGCGGCCATCACTTATATTAATAATTTATTAAAGGGACGAGATAATATTATTAAAGAAATGGGTTTTTAATAAAAATTAAAATGAATGTTGAGGAAATAAAAGATAAAAAAGAATGGGAAAATTTTTTAAGTTTAATTACGGAAAAAACTTTTTTACAATCTTGGAATTGGGGAGAATTTCAAACCAAGCAAGGTCATAAAGTTTGGCGTTTGGGCCTGAAAAATGGAACAAAATTATTAGCGACTGCTTTAGTAAGTAAAATTAAAGCAAAAAGGGGCACTTATTTGTTAATTCAGCATGGACCAATGATTTTAGAAGACATTGATAATACTAAAAAATTTGAAATTTTAGAGATTTTTTTGAAAGAGATAGCCAAAATTGGCAATCAAGAGAAGGCAAGTTTTATTAGAATAAATCCTTTATGGGAGAGGAACGAAAATAATGGTCAAGTTTTTCAACAGCTTGGTTTGCGCAAAGCGCCAATGCACGCTAATGCCTACGAAGCCACTTGGAAGTTAGATATTCGGCCAACCGAAGAAGAACTTTTAAAACAAATGCGCAAGACAACTCGGTATTTAATACGTCAGGCAGAAAAAAATTTGGATATTAGTTTTGAAATGAGCGAAAGCGCTGATAGTTTACCGTCTTATCAAATCTTAAATCAAGCTGTAGCAGAGCATCAGCATTTTGTTCCATTTTCAGACAGATATATTCAAAATGAATTTGAGGCCTTTATTAAAGACAAACAAGTTGCTTTGTTTTTTGGAAAATACAAAAATGAAATTGCCGCTGGCGCTTTAATAATTTTTTGGCAGGGAATTGGTTTTTATCATCAAGCCGCGTCTTTACAAAAATTTTCAAAATTTTCTATTCCTTATCTTTTACAATGGGAAATTATTAAAGAAGCTAAAAGAAGGGGCTGTTTTTTATATGATTTTTGGGGTTATGTAGACCCGCAAAAAGAACCAAGCCATCCCTGGGCTGGCCCCACGCTTTTTAAGATGGGGTTTGGCGGGAATGTCAAACAATATATGCAAACTCAAGATTATATTTTGTCTCCATTATATTGGTTTACTTATTTATTAGAGCAAATTCGTAGAAAAAAAAGAAATTTATAGATAATTTTACTAAAACTAATGCGAAAAAATAAAAGAAGAACAAAATCTATTAAAAAAAGAAAGAAAAAAAATTTTTTGTCAAAATTTTATTTTTCCTTATTGGGTTTAGTTATTTTTTTGGGAACAGCAGCGGCTGGATTAGTATATTATTCTTCAAAATTTACCATTAAACCAGTTCAAGTAAGCGGTTCAGTTGATATTTCGGAAGATAAACTCAATAAAGCCCTTTTGGACAAAATTAACTATTCTTATAATTTTTTAGGACATCAAATTGTTATTCTTATTTTCGGAGCTTATCAGGCGAAAAACATTGAATCTGTTTTAGCTGAGTTTCCTGAATTAGAAAGCCTTAATATCCAAAAAGATTATATAGGAAAAACTTTAATTTTTGAAGCAAAAACAAAAGAGCCAATCGCAGTTTGGAGAGAAGACTATAAAAATCCCTCTATTTGTTATTTAGTGGACAATAAGGCCAGTTTTGTTAAAAATTGTGAAGATATGGCCGCCAATCCAGCTTTAATAATCATAGAGCAAAACGAAATTATTAAAAACAACCAAACCCTTAAGAAAAATATTTTAGAAGGAGCTCAAAAAACATTAAAGCAAATCGCCAAATATAATCTTTCTGGAAACACATTTACTTTATTGGCGGCTGATAAAACATCTTTTAATTTAGAAAATGGTTGTAAAATATATTTTAATCTTCAGGATAATTTAGATTGGCAAATTCAAAAATTAGCCACTATACTAAGCAAAAAAGAATACGCCAATAATTTAGCGAACTATAAATATATAGAATTACGGTTTGGAAATAGGGCTGACCTTTGCCAAAAAGGTTCAAAGTGCGCCTTAGACAACCAATAAGCATTTTATTTGTTTTTTTCATATATAAATGGAGATTTTTGATGGGCATATATTGGACTTGACAAAAATACATTATTTTGCTATTTTATAAAAAATAGAAAGGCTATAAAAATTATAAATAAATAATAAATATATGTCTAAAATTATTCAAAAATCTGTTTTATTGAGCTCTTTGGTTGTTTTTGCTTTATTTTTTGGAACTTTAATAGTAGGTGGCAATGTCTTGGCTGCTCCTGATTTAGTTGTTACCGATATTTTTAACTATCGTTGCCCATGTTATATTGGAGTAACTGTTTGCAACCAAGGCACTGATATGAGTGGAATGTTTAGAATAGGGCTTACTAAAGGGAGTATAACCATATACAGCGATCCTGTTATAATAGATTCTACAATACCTTTAAAAACCCCTTGCGCAACTGCTTATTTTTTACCTTATTTTCTCAACATAGATCCCAACAATAGTTATACTGTTACGGCTACCGCAGATTGGTTTAAAGATATTCAGGAAACTAATGAGGGCAATAACACCCTAACAAAAACAGTGCCAGGTTGCGGTTCTGTTTCGGTAGTGAACGGTTCTTGCGGAACTGCCAATGGCGGGTCTTTTGCTTCAGCCCCGACCTCTAATCTTTGCGCTACAGGTACTGCTTCTAGTGTTTCTGGTTCTGGTCCCTGGTCTTGGGCGTGTTATGGAATAAATGGCGGCTCCACGGCTAGTTGCAGCGCTAAAAAAACTGCTTTACCAGATTTAGTAGTGTCTGATATTTTTTATGAATGTCCTTATTATATTAAAGTTACTTATTGTAACCAAGGATCAGGTACGGGCAGTGGTGATTTTCTAATTAAAATTAGTAGTGGCAGTGAAAGTTTCCCGGGCAATTCTTATTATCGTTTTGCTGTTCCTGCTCCGGGGTCTTGTGCAACTACTGGCGGTTTTACTCCCGGCTTAATCGGAGTAAACACCAATCAAACTGCTACTATTACTGCCATAGTAGATTGGGAAGGGCGGGTAACAGAAAGTAATGAAAATAATAATACTTTAACTAAAACAGTGTCAGCTTGTGCTGTAGTTGTCAATGGCCAGTGCGGTTCTTCAAATGGACAAAGTTTTACTTCTCAACCTACAACTAATTTATGTAGTCAGGGCACAGCTTCTAGCGTCTCTGGTTCTGGTCCGT
>CALMWW010000131.1 GCA_937870835.1 uncultured bacterium | reverse complement strand
CCTCGCTTCGGCGGGCAGTTTTGCGAGCAAATCAAAGGGCTTTTTGAAATCAATTGAGAGTTTTTGCTGGCTGATTTGGCGGTTCGCAAACTTGAAAAGTTTGCTTGTCCCGCTATGGCGGAACAAAACCGATTTTATTCTTTCGCCTTTGGCGAAAGGCAAAACGAGATTTTATTAAATTGTCGGTGCAAAGCGTTGCCTTTTTCAAATATAATTAAGGAGTAAAAAACTATGATCAAATACTTTGTCTATTGTAGAAAATCAACCGAGGAAGAAGAAAGGCAAATTTTAAGCATTGAGGCCCAGCTCGCCGAATTGAGAGAGTTTGCTAAACAAAATAATCTTCTTATTGTTAAAGAATATACGGAAAGCAAAACGGCCAAAGAACCTGGGCGACCAATTTTTAACGAAATGCTTGGCGAAATTGAAAAAGGCAACGCTTCGGGAATTTTAGCGTGGAATCCAGACAGATTAGCCAGAAATTCAATAGACGGCGGACGAGTGATTTATCTTGTGGACACCGGAAAAATCACCTCGCTAAAATTCCCGACATTTTGGTTTGAAGCAACGCCGCAGGGAAAATTTATGTTGTCCGTCGCTTTTGGACAAGCTAAATACTACACCGACAATTTAAGAGAAAACATTTTGCGAGGAATTAGGCAGAAAATCAGGCGAGGCGAACTTTCGGCAAAAGCCCCGCTCGGATATTTCAATGAGCCGAGATTAAGAACGATTGAACCGGACCTAAAAACTTTTCATAAAGTCAAAAGGTGTTTGGTAGATTTTGCAACCGGAAATTATACCTTGTCGCAAATCCGGGACAAAATGTTTTCTCTTGGCTTGGTTGGACCAAAAAGTGGAAAGAAAATGTCCATGTCTTCGGTTGAACATATTTTGAAAAATCCATTTTATTACGGATATTTTCTTTACCGCGGGGAACTTCATCAAGGAAGCCATAAGCCAATGATTACAAAGAAACTTTTTGACAAAATACAAGAGGCATTAAGGGACAACGGCAAGCCTCGCAAAAAACCAAAAGAAAAAGATTTCAAGTTTTTGGGTTTTGCCAAATGTGGTGAATGCGGCTACGCCATCACTGCTGAAAAACAAGTAAAGAAAAGCGGGCTGGAGTTTGTTTATTACCATTGCACCTACAAAAGCAAAACTCAAAAATGTTCGCAGAGACGTTTTTTGCGGGAAGAAAAATTAGCGGAACAAATAAAAGAAACTTGTCAAAAAGTTTCTTTGCCTGATGTTTGGCGAGATAGATTTTTAGATAAATTGAAAGAGTGGGAAAATGAGAACCGCCAAACATCAGACCTTTTCGCTCAAAATCTAAAAATAGAATTAGAAAAAGCTAAAACAAAAATAAATCGTCTGATGGACGCTTACCTTGAAGGCGATTTGGAGCTGCCGGAGTTTCAAATGAAGAAGAATGATTTGATGTCGGAAAAGAAAACTTTGGAAGAAAAATTATCCGATTTTGAACGAAAAGGCAATCATTGGCTTGAACTCACCCGAAATTGGATAATTGAAGCCAACCAAGCCAAAAATCTCGTTTTGGAAGAAAATTTTTCCGAGATGAAAAATTTTCTCAAAAAAATCGGCTTGAACCGCCAAATCAGCCAGCAAAAACTCTCAATTGATTTCAAAAAGCCCTTTGAT
>CALMWW010000130.1 GCA_937870835.1 uncultured bacterium | reverse complement strand
TTTCAAGCGCCAACAGGTAGCGGAAAAACTTTGATGACTGCCAAGTTTATTGAAGCACTTATCAGAGAAGTGCCAGAAATGGACTTGTGTTTTGTTTGGATAAGTGTCGGTAAAGGCGAACTACATTTGCAAAGCAAGCATAGTTTGGTGAGAATTTTTGGCGGAGCGCCGAGAGTGTCGCTCGTGGAGGAAGAATTTACTGGTGGACGCGAAAGAATCGTCCGCAACGAGGTTGTCGTCGTGAACTGGGAAAAATTGCGAAGTAAAGAACGAGAAACTGGCGATTGGAAAAATATTTTGATGAAAGACGGTGAAAAATTGAATTTTCGCGATGTACTTTCCAAAACGCGCGAACAGCGAAAAGTCATCATGATTATTGACGAAAGTCATATTGGCGCGACTGCTGAGCGAACCAATGAACTACGCAACGAGATAAACGCTGATGTGATTTTGGAAATGAGTGCTACTCCCCGGATTACACCTGACCCAAGAGATTTGGCGCGCGGAACTGCTGGCTATATTTTTGTTGAGCCAAAAGATGTTATTGAAGAAGGAATGATCAAGAAGGAATTGATTATCAACGAAAAGATTGACGAGATAAACGACGACGAGGCAGATTCGCAAGAAGTTGTTTTGCAAACGGCCTATAAAAAACGCTTGGAATTGAAAAAACTTTTTGAAAAAGAAAATACGAATATCAATCCGCTTGTTTTGGTGCAGATTCCGACTGCCGAAGCTGGCGAGGACAAAATAAAAGCGGTGAGAAAGTTTTTAGCGGATAAAGGCATAACTGAACGAAAAGACGGAACTGGAAACGGAAAACTTGCTATTTGGCTATCGGAACAAAAATCTGAAACTTTGGATTGGGTGTCTGAACCGGACAACGAAATTGAATTTTTGATTTTCAAGCAAGCGATTGATACAGGTTGGGATTGTCCGCGCGCTCATATTTTGGTGAAATTCCGCGAAGCACACAGCGAAATTTTTGAAATCCAAACTGTTGGGCGTATTTTGCGTATGCCAGAGCAAAAGCATTATGCAAGCGAGGATTTGAATCGCGGATATATTTATACCAATGTACAAAGCATTATTGTTAAAAAAGAAGAATACAATCCGAATATCATCAAGCATTTGAAAGCCGTCCGTAAAGAAGTGTATAAACCGATCAAGTTGACTTCATACTATAAATCGCGCGCGGACTATGGCGATATTACTTCCAGTTTTACGCCAGTATTTGAAAAAACAGCGTGCGAACATTTTGGATTGAAAGGCGACCATACAATGTTTGCCCAAAATGGGGCGAAAGTAGAAAAGGAAGGCGTGATTTTGGATGTAAAGAAATATCAGCAAGACATAATCGCTAACGCCAAAATTGAAAGCACGACTTTTGATGAGATTGAAGGCAAAATTGATTCCGTCGCACGCGCACGGCTTACGATTGCAGGTAATGATTTGCAAGCATTGTTTGAGCAGATTATCAAAGAGCGCCTCGGCTCATTTAAGAATGTCAAAAGGTCTGTGCCTGCGGTTAAAACGGCGATTTATACTTGGTTTAGAAAATATCTCGGATCAAAAGCATGGCCAGAAGAAATAATACGCGTGCAAATGGTTTTGGCGCACAATGGTAACAAAAGGCAGTTTGAGGAAATTTTGGCGAGCGCGATTGAAAAATACAAAACAGTTCGAGAGAAAGAAATCTTGAAGCGTGTAGAAGAAAGCGAGCAATTTTATGAATTTGAAATTGCCAAAGAGAGTTTTTTCAATCAACATAACGACGAACGCGTAGAGCATGGAAAGTTTGTTTATGAGCCGTGTTATTTGTCTGCTTCTCGACTTAATCCCGAAAAGAATTTTGAAAAGTTTTTAAAGGAAAATAGCGACAAAATAGTTTGGTGGTGGAAAAATGGCGAAAACAAACAAGATTATTTTGGCGTTAAATACGAATATCCCGACGGAGTAATCCATACTTTCTACCCTGATTATCTCGTGCAATTAATTGACGGACGAATTGGAATTTTTGAAACGAAAGATATGGAAGATCGCGACGGCGGAAACTATACCAAAGCCAAGGCAGAAAAATTGCAAGAATAT
>CALMWW010000129.1 GCA_937870835.1 uncultured bacterium | reverse complement strand
AACTTTACTCCTTTTTCAGCCGCTATTTTACCGAAAGCGGCTCAATCTATTTCAATTCAACACCATTTCACAACAATATCTACGAAAAGGTTTATACCGATGAAAAAGATGTCATTCTTTTTTGGAAAACACAGATACTTTACTATGTCAAAACTGACAGGATTTTTAGAAGTTTGCCAGTGGAATTCGATTCACTTAAATTCTATTTTGACGCTTCAAAGATTGAATCCAAAAAAGCAAACGAAAAACGCTCGCTCATCTTTGAGTTAAGCAAAGTACGCGATGACGGCACAATTATTTTTGATGTTTTATATTCAGAAAAAGGCAGGAAAACAAAACAAGACGAGATATTAAAAGCTATCAAGAAAAAAGGCATTGCGATTACGGAAGAACAATTAGAACGCGCTTTTAGAGTTTTTGAAAAACAAAGTGAAGTAGATTTCTTTATCAATAAAAACGCTAAAGCATTTTTGCAAGAGCAGTTTAAACTCTGGAGTTATCAGTATTTCTGGGAAGGGGCTAAAGAGTGGGGTGCTGATAGAGTCGATCAGCTACAAATACTTAAAGATATTGCTTTCAAGATTATTGATTTCATCGCACAGTTTGAAGACGAACTGGTAAAAATCTGGAACAAACCAAAGTTTGTTAAAAATTCAAACTATGTGATTACACTGGATAGAATTAAAGATAAAAAACTGGTTGAGAAAATTAAAAAACACAAAAGCTATCCCTTACAAGTTAAAGAATGGGAAGAATTAGGCATAGACAAAGACAACCCAAAAGCTCCGATTGATACAAAATATTTTAAGGATTTAGAACTTGAAATTTTGAGCCAGTTTGAAGATTTAGATAAATCTTTAGACGGTTGGTTGATAAAATCAGAGAACTATCAGGCATTGAATACCATCCTGCCGAAATTCAAAGAAAAAGTGCAGACAATTTACATTGATCCACCATTCAATTTAGATTCTTCTGACCAGTTTTTATACCGCACAAATTACAAAGACGCCAATTGGGCAACACTATTGGAAAACCGATTGAGGCTTGCTAAAGAATGGTTAAACGAAAGAGGAAGCATCTTTGTGCGTTGCGACTACAATGGCAATTGGATTGTGAGACCAATAATGGACGATATTTTTGAGAAAAGATTAATAAACGAAATACAAATAAATA
>CALMWW010000128.1 GCA_937870835.1 uncultured bacterium | reverse complement strand
TCCTTCCCCCAAGCCCCCTTCCTTTTTGTCCGCCCGCCATGCCCGCTTCGCGGGCATTTGGAATTAAACTCCCTAAAATTCCCTTTACATTATCAAAATAATTTTGTATCATAATTATAGATAAGGATTACTCTATACATACATTCTATTATTTTGATACTACTATGTCAAGAGAGATTTCGCCGATAGGCAAAAATATAAAAAAGTTAAGAAAACAAAAGGGCTTATCGCAAGACCGGCTTTCTAAATTGGCTGATATTTCCTATAACACGGTGATAAAGTTAGAGTCGGGCGGTATCACCAACCCTTCAATAGATACACTTCAAAAATTAGCCAAAGCCCTTGATGTTGGCGTTGATGATTTATTGAAGTAAAAATTATGGACAAATCATTTACTATCCACGACTTGCCAAAAGATGAGCGTCCGCGAGAGCGGTTAGTTAAGTTTGGCGAACAGGCACTTTCAGCTCAAGAATTATTACAACTTATTTTAGGGCGAGGCGTCGCCGGTGAATCAGTGGCGGTTACAGCTCAAAAATTATTAAGTCATTTTGGAAATTTAGAAAAATTGTCAGAAGCAAGTATTGAAGAACTATCCTCAATTAAGGGGATTGGTTTGGCAAAGGCCGCTCAAATAAAAGCCGTTTTTGAAATTAGCCGTCGGCTTTCAACTCAAGCCCCGACTTACAAAGGCAAAAAACTTACCGACCCCGAAAAAGTTTATCGGCTGATAAAAAGCAAACTTAAAGATTATCACAAAGAACATTTTTATATTATCGCTCTTAATAGCAGAAACCACTCAATTGCAGAAGTTTCAGTCGGTAGCCTCAATGAGAGCGTTGTTCACCCGCGCGAAGTATTTGCGGAAGCCATTAAAAACAAAGCCGCCTCGGTTGTATTTGCACATAATCACCCTTCGGGCGACCCCGAACCTTCAGAAAACGATTTAGTTTTAACTAAAAAATTAGTAGAGTCCGGCAAAATTTTAGGCATAGAAGTCGCTGACCATATTATTATAACTAAAGACAATTTCTTTAGTTTCAAAAACAAAGGAATAATCTAAAACTATGGCAAAAGATAATAAAAAATTAGAAGTTGAAAAATTGAAAACCGAAATTGAGCGGCTAAAAAAAGAATTGAAGAAACGGAAAAAATATGGGCTTGTTTGGGAAGAAAAGCCCGAAGAATTGGTTGAGATGTGTAAGGAAAAACTGCCGGTGCTGAAAGAGGTTAAAAACAAAGAAATAATCACCGACAAAGATAAGCCGGTAAATTTATTGATTGAAGGCGACAATTATCACGCTCTTTCTGTTTTGAATTACACTCACGCAAAAAAAGTTGATGTCATTTATATTGATCCGCCATATAACACCGGGCAAAAAGACTTCAAGTATAACGATCAATGGGTGGATATAGAAGATACTTATCGCCATAGCAAGTGGTTAGCATTTATGGAAAAACGCTTAGTATTGGCAAAAAATTTATTAAAGAATAATGGGGTTATTTTCATACAAATTGATGATAATGAAATCGCTCAATTAAAATTACTATGCGATGAAATCTTTGGCCCAAATAATTTTAGAAATATGCTTGTTTGGGCTTATAGAACCGGGGGCTCGCCAAGTAAAAAAGATGTTTTTGGTAGAAAACACGATTATATTCTTTTTTACTCAAGGTCTGATAACTATTTTTTCAATGTCTTAAAAGAGAAAATTTATTATCAAAAAGATTTCTTCGGTGCCAAGAAAGACGAGAAGGGTAATTTTTACGCAGAAGTAAATTTAAGAGATGTTGTTGAAGGAGAAATAGAACTATTTAAGGGTGGTAAATTTTATAAAAAGATAAATGTAAAACCAGTTTTGAATTTATCAAGTGAAAGGGTGATGGATTTTCCTTCACAGAAACCCATCGGACTTATTAAATTTCTTCTAGAAGTTACAACTAACAAAGATAGTATAATTTGTGATTTTTTTGCCGGAACCGGCAGCACTGGCGAAGCGGTTTTAGATTTAAATAGAGATGATAACGGTAATAGGAAATTTATTTTATGTACAAACAACGAAAACAACATCGCTACTGATATTTGTTATCCGAGAATTAAAAAGGCAATTTTTGGATTTAAAAATAGACCAGCATTAGGCGGGAATTTAAAGTATTTCAAAACCGATTTCGTTGATTATGATGAGCCGACAGATAAAAACAAAATTAAACTTACAAGACAGGCAACTGAAATGCTTTGTGTTAGAGAGGGAACTTTTGAAAGGGTGGAAGATAATGAAAAATTTAAAATTTTCAAAAATTCAGACCACTATACCGGCATTATTTGGGACCAAACAGCAATTCCGGCTTTCAAAAAGGCAATCAAGGATATTGAAGGAAAATTCAGCGTCTATGTTTTCTCTCTTGGTGATGAAGCTTTTGATGACGAATTCAAAGATGTAAAACAAAAAGTCCAATTATCACCTATCCCCGAAGCAATTTTAAGGGTGTATAGGAGGATTTTTAGGTAGAGATTATGAAGATAAAATCTTTAAAAATACACAATTTTCGTAGTATTAAGGAGCAGTCTTTTGATTTAACTGATTATTCATTGTTAGTTGGTGCTAATGATTCAGGAAAATCAAATACTATAGACGCCATCAGAGTTTTTTATGATGATTTAAAATTTAGCGAAGAAAAAGATTGGCCTAAATTCACTACAGATGATGACGAATGCTGGATTGAAATTAAATTTATACTCTCTGATGAAGAATTTGATAATTTAAAAGATGAATACAAACAAAATGATGATGGGAAGAAGTGCTTTACTGTAAGGAAATATTTAAAACATCAAAGTAAAGTTCAAAGTGGATCAAGTAATATTTACGGGTATGAAAATGGTCAACTTTCAGATAATTTTTTTTATGGATGGAAGAATGTGGCAAAAGGTAAACTGGGTGATATTTTATATATACCTGCAGTAAGTCAAGTCGGTGATTATACAAAACTTAGTGGACCTTCATATCTACGCAATATTCTAGATTTTATATGCAAAAAGATTATTAGCAGTGGCAAATCTTTTAATAACTTGAGTAAAACTTTTGATGAATTCACCAAAAATTTTAAGCAGGAGAAAACAAAGGAAGGGTTGTCTATAGAAGGATTTGAACAAGATATAAATGAGGCTATTTCAGATAGAAAGTTAAAAATAGATTTAAGTATTCGCTCTCTTAATGTAGCCGATATTACAAAAAATTTAATTGAGCCCTACATTAAAGACGAAATTTTAGGAGACCATAAATTACCGATAGAATCATTTGGAGAAGGGCTTCAAAGACGATTGGTGTATACATTGATAAAATTATCAACTAAATATAAGGAGAAGAAAACAACAAAGGATAAAAAAGAATTTTTTTCTAATTTTTTGTTAATTCTATTTGAGGAACCCGAGGCATTCTTGCATTCTTCCCAACAAGAAATTCTAAATCAAAGCCTAAAAGATCTCTCAAGTGATAAAAATCAACAGGTTTTAATTTCTACCCATTCTGTCCATTTTGTAAGTAAAAATATTGATAGCTTGCCTTCGATTTTAAAACTCTATAAACAAGACGGGAAAACACAAGTCTATCAGATTACTGAACCAGAATTAAAACAGATTTTAATAGCCAATAAAGACTTAAAAAGAATTTTAGGAGAAACTATCGAAGATAAAGATTTAGACTTAGAAGCGATAAGGTATTCCTTATGGTTGGATCCTGATAGATGCTGTGCATTTTTTGCTGATTTTGTTTTAATCTGTGAAGGTGCTTCTGAAAAAATCTTAATAGACTACCTTATAAAAAATAAGGAAATTGAGCCATCAAACAAAGAGATTTATATTTTAAATGCTATGGGTAAGGAAAACATCCATCGTTATATGAATTTATTTAAAGAACTGGGGATAAAATATTCTATATTATTCGATGGCGATAAAAATAGTAGCAATCAAAACCGTCATCAAAAAATAAATGAGTTTTTGCAAAATAATAAAAATGAATATACAAAAACAATTGATTATTTTGAACATAATTTAGAATGTTTTTTAGGTATTCCCGAGGAAAACCGAGGCGATAAAAAACCTCTCAATGTTATGTGGCATTATGAGAACAACAAAATTGACAGCAAGAAACTCGGTGATTTTAAAGGGAAAATTGAAAAGTTATTAGCAGGATAAAATATATGCAATTAAAAATTTACCAAGAAAACGCAATTGATGATTTACTGACCAAGGCCAAGCGGCTTTTGGGGTATTCTGGCAGTAAAAAATTGGTTTTTAAATCGCCGACTGGTTCGGGGAAAACTATTATGATGGCTGAATTTTTTAAACAGTTGGTTGATGATAGAGAGGTAAAACAATCGCTTGGTTTTATCTGGACTGCCCCAAGACAGCTTCATATTCAAAGCCGAGATAAATTAGAAAGCTATTTTGAAACAAGCCGGGCGTTAAAGTGTTCCTATTTTGAAGATTTGGACGATAGAAAAATAAGCGAGAATGAAATTTTATTTTTTAACTGGGAAAGCATAAACAAAGCAGATAATGTCTATATTCGCGATAATGAACAGGATTTCAACCTCTCGAAGGTATTAGAGAGAACAAAAGAAGAAGGTCGGGAAATAATTTTGATTATTGACGAAGCACACCATCACGCCACCAGCGAAATCTCGCAAGGCTTAATTCAGATGATTGGGCCAAAGTTGACGATTGAGGTTACAGCAACTCCAGCGACAATTACCGACGAAGATGAGAAGGTATTCGTTCAATTAGAAGATGTCAAAAAAGAGGGGATGATAAAAAAAGCCGTTATCTTGAATGATGAATTTGAAAATTTTATAAAACAAGGGAAAATTCAAACACAGAAATTAAGCGGTGGTAGCGAAGAATTGGTCATAGACGCGGCGATGAAAAAAAGACAGGAATTGGTAAAAGAATTTCAAAAAGAAAGAGTTAATGTCAATCCTTTGGTTTTAATCCAACTACCGGACAGAAAAACAAGTTTAGAAGATAGAATAAGGGAACGAGTGGAAAGTATTTTGAAAAACAAATATAAGATTTCAACGGAAAAAGAAAATAATCGGCTGGCGATTTGGCTTTCTGGTGAACATATCAATAAAGAAAATGTTGAAAAGAATGACAGCGAGGTTGAGGTTTTGATTTTCAAACAGGCAATTGCTTTGGGCTGGGATTGTCCGAGAGCGCAAATTTTAGTTTTGTTTAGGGAATGGCACAACCCGATTTTTTCAATTCAGACAGTCGGCAGGATTATGCGTATGCCCGAGCCGGATAAAGGCCATTATAAAAGCGAGATTTTAAATTATGGTTATGTCTATACAAATTTTGACAACATAGAGATTAGAGAAGATATAGCCCGCGATTACATCACGATTTACACAAGCAAAAGACGGCCTGATTACCAACCCATAAATTTGCTTTCTTGTTATCCCAAAAGACATCGCGAGAAAACGAGATTGTCCCCGCTTTTTACAGAGATATTTTTAAAAGAAGCCAAGGAATATGGATTGAGAAAGAATGTTGATAAAAAAGTGCGAAAAATTGATTTGAAAATTATCTCTGATTATAAAGCCGAAGATGTTGATGCTTTATCAGGGGCAAAAATTGTGGGGGATAAGGAAATAAAAGTTGGCGGTTTTGATTTACAAAAACTATTTGATTTTTTTGTGAGAAACAATTTAACCCCCTTCTATCCCGAGGATAGGTCAGTTGGCAGAGTGAAGGAGTCAATCTATAAATTTTTTTATGAAAATTTTGGTTTTAAATGGGGTGAAAGCGAAGATGAAATAATTCAAATAGTTTTGGCAGAAAAAAACTCCCGGCATTTCGTCAATGTTTTAGACAAAGCAAAAGAAAGATATAAGGAAGAAGTTGAAAAAAGAGAAAGTGAAATGGTTGATGTGCCAGATTGGAATGTTCCGGAATCTCTATCTTTTGGTGGCGAATATAAAAAAATTGAAGTAAAAAAATCAATAATGGTGCCGTTCTATGGCGACGAGAAATGGAAATCGGAAACGGCTTTTATTGATTTTTTGGAAAAATCGGACAAAGTTGAGTGGTGGTTCAAAAACGGTGATAGAGACGCAACATTTTTTGCTGTCCCTTATGACAACGGCGAAAAGAAACCTTTTTATGTTGATTTTATTGTGAAGTTGAAAGACGGAAGGATTGGCTTGTTTGATACCAAGTCAGGATTAACAAAACAAGTTGCCGGTCCTAAAATTGACGGGTTGTATAAGTATATTCAAGGCGAAAACAAAAGGGGCAAAAAATGTTTTGGCGGTATAGTTGTCAACACCGAACAAAATTATCGCGGACGCTGGGTTTATTTTGACAAAACAAGCAAAGATTTCAGGGATAATTCATTTGATAATTGGGCTGATTTGATATTATAATAAAAAATCATCGGCTCGCCCGCGAAGCGGGCATGGCGGGCGGACAAAAAGGAAGGGGGCTTGGGGGAAGGA
>CALMWW010000127.1 GCA_937870835.1 uncultured bacterium | reverse complement strand
AAAGTATGACATTTCTAAATTGCTCAACTATGACATTATCATATTGCTGCGACACATTATTATTTTGACTTTTCATAGTTTCCTAAGTATGATAGTATTAGTATGGGTGCTTATTTAACCCTTCATAAATATGATAACAAATAAAACGCAATCAGTCCAATTAAAAATGATGGAAGCCCACTTCTGACCAAAATAAAGTTCGAGCCGACATTTTTTCAGATTCTTTGGCGGCTTGCCTTTTCGCTTCCGCTTTCGGGCGAGGCGGAAGGAGGGCATGGGGGAATTCCGCCTCGCCCGAGCGAATCATTGGTCGTTTTGCTCAAAAATGTTCGAACTTCGTCCAAAAAACACCTTTTTTAACTTTTGAAAATTAAGGAAGGGATTCGAACCCCCGATTTTAAGTTTAAATGCTTTTAAAGATAAGTTAAATGAGGAGAGAGGGGGATTCGAACCCCCGATACCTTGCGGTATACAGTCTTTCCAGGACTGCCAGTTCAACCACTCCTGCATCTCTCCACAACAAAACCAGTCGTCAAAGATTAATATTATTTATTATAGGTCTCAATTAAATTATCTTCTTCTCTTTCGGTTAAACGCATTCCCCGCAAGGCCGCAATCCTTTCTTCCACAGGAGGATGAGTCATAAATAATTTAACTAACCAAGTTTCTCCTTGTTCTCTTCTAAAGGGCGAAGAAATATATAAATGAGCTACCGCGCTGTTAGTATGTTCCATTGTATTAGGATCACTACTAATTTTTTCTAATGCCCTTGCTAATCCTTCTGGATAACGCGTTAATAAAGCTCCGGAAGCATCGGCTAAAAATTCTCTTTCGCGGCCAATGGCTAATTTTAATAAATTAGCAGCTAGGGGTGCCAATATAGCGGCCAAAATTCCAATAATAATTAAAATAGGATTATTGTTTTCCCTATCTTGACTCCCGCGCATTCCTGAACGCAAGAAAAAATCTGATAAAATTGAAATTGAGCCTGCTAAAACTACAGCCACAGTCTCTAAAAGAATATCACGATTGCGAATATGAGACAATTCGTGCGCAATTACCCCTTCTAATTCTACTCTTTCTAAGCGAGCTAACAATCCTTGCGTAACAGCAATGGCAGCGTGATTAGCATCTCGACCAGTAGCAAAAGCATTTGGCTGAGCTTCATTTAGAATATATATTTTGGGCATTGGCAAGCCAGCAGAAATACAAAGATTTTCAACAAGGCGATATAATTCAGGGTTGTCTTGCTTTTCAATTGGCTCTGCTCCGGTAGTTTTCAATACAATTTTATCTGAATACCAATAAGAAGAAAAACTCATTATGATACTTATAAAAACAGCGCAGTAAACAAAAAAACTGGAATCAAAAATTTGACCAAACAACCAGCCTAAAAAAATTATAACAAGAGCAAAAACAAAAATTAAAGCAAATGTTTTCCGAATATTATTTTCTGCTTGAGAGTATAGAGTTGCCATAGAAATAATACAAGATGAAAGTGCTTGGCTTTAAGCCAAGCGCTTTTAATTAACTTATTTTTTCTTAGCAATACCCATTCTTCTTTGGTCCTTTGGGCTAAGTTTATTAAACTTTTTGCGCAACTTCTTTTTGTGCTTAATAATAGTTTTTTTTAAATTTTTCATTGTAAAAATAATCTTAATTGCGACAATTTAATCATTGCCTTAATTTAGATTTTATTAAAAAATCTAATTAAAAATTTAATCCTTAAAATTAATCTTGGGCGCTTCTTTTTCTTCTGCGTTTTCAAGTTCAAAAAAGTCTACTGGCTTAAATCCAAACATATTAGCTACAATATTAGATGGAAATGTTTCAATCTTAGTTTTAAGATCTAAAGCGTTGCTGTTATAAAATCGACGCGCAGCCTGAATTTTATCTTCTGTGTCGCGCAATTCCATTTGTAATTGAATAAAATTTTGAGAGGCTTTTAGGTCGGGATAGGCTTCCGCTACGGCGAATAAAGTTTTAAGGGTATTGCCTAAAACATTTTCTGCTTGGGCTTTCTCTTTGGTTCCTTGCGCTGCCATTGCGGCATTGCGAGCTTGGACTACCTTTTCAAAAGTACCACTTTCGTGAGCAGCATAACCCTTAACAGTCTCCACTAAATTAGGAATTAAGTCGTATCTCCTTTTAAGTTGAACATCAATATCTGACCATGCTTCTTGAGTACGATTACGCCTCATCACTAAATTATTATAAGTGACAGCTATATATCCTGCAATTAAAATAACAAGAATTACAATGACTAATAAAATTGATCCCATATTTTTATTTTATATTTAATTTTATACTTTACTCTTTATTGTTATCTTTGTTTTTGTCTTTGGTTGATTTTGGCTTAATTTTAATATGTTTTTTACTTTTGGCGCCTTGATTGTTTCCCTTGCCTTTTTGGTAATTGCTTTTAATTTTTGAAAAAACTGTCTTAAACGAATTAAAAATAATCTTTATTATTTGCCCAATGGCTTGATAAAAATTCTTACGGCGCGTTACCACCGCTAAAACAATTCTCTCCGCTATCCTCTGTTTAATCTGTTCTCCAATTTTTTGGAAAGCAGATTTTGTTTGCCCCTTTACGCGACTTACTAAATTTATAAAACTTAAAATAATAAGCCCAACCAAACAAAATAAAATAACTATAATTGAAAAAGTAAATGTATCCATAAAATAAGAACAACTTTTGATATTTTTATTATACCAAAAAATCTTATTTAGGCAAG
>CALMWW010000126.1 GCA_937870835.1 uncultured bacterium | reverse complement strand
ACAATTCATCGACGGCTATCAAGACTATGGCTACTGGATAAATCCCATTTGGTGGTGTTTGCTGGAAAAAGTTCGGGCTTTTACCGAGAAAACCCTGACGCTAATTTCTGAAAATTCGTCCCGCCCGCCCGACGTGGGCGACACAAACGAACTCCCTTGCTTGATAATTTTTAATTTACTAAGTTTTAATTTTCTGATATTATAGTAATAGATTAACAAAGCTCAACAATTTAAATATAGTAATATATTATATTACAATGAAGTCAGACAACGAATCCATAATAGCCGATAACATCAAAAAATACAGGCAAAAAAATGGGGATTTCGCAAGATAGGTTGTCAAAAATTACCGACGTTACCTATGAGACAATTATCAAAATTGAGTCGGGGGCGAACAAAAACCCGACGATAAAAACTTTGGCTAAAATCGCCAAAGCGTTAGAGGTGGCAGTTGATGATTTAATAAAATAAAACTATGCCAAAAATAAATGACCTAAACTTAAAAAATTGGAAAGAATATCAAGACCTTTTGACTGATAGTTTGTGGATTATTGGTGAACGGGATAAGTCCGGTTCGCATAAGGGCGACTATCACGGAAATTTTATTCCTCAAATTCCGAACCAACTAATGAGAAGATTTACAAAAAAGGGTGATGTTGTTTTGGATACTTTTTTAGGAAGCGGAACTACTTTAATTGAATGTAAAAGGTTGGGGAGAAACGGGGTAGGAATCGAGTTATTGCCAAAAATTGCAGAAATGGCCGAGCAAAGAATCAGGCAGGAAACACTATTTGATTCTAAAGATAAACTATTCTCAACAATTTTAGTTGCCGACAGCACCAAAGAAGCTACGCGAAAAAAGGTTGAGGAAGTATTGAAAAATCATAAGAAACAAAACGTTCAACTTATAATAATGCACCCCCCATATCACGATATCATTAAATTTAGCGATAGAGCAGATGATTTAAGTAATGCTAAATCAGTTCAGGAATTTCTAAAACTTTTCGGCGATGTTGTTTCTAATTTTTTGAATTTGCTTGAAAGAAAACATTATTTAGCGGTTGTAATTGGCGATAAATATACAAATTCCGAATGGGTACCGTTGGGATTTATGACTATGCAAGAAGTATTAAACCGAGGCGGCTTGATACTAAAAAGTATTTTAGTTAAAAACATGGTTAATAATCGTGCCAAAAGAAACCAAGAACATTTATGGCGATATAGGGCCTTGGTCGGGGGCTTTTATATTTTTAGGCACGAATATATTTTATTATTTCAAAAAAAATAATTATGTTAGTTTCAAAAAAGGAATTAGCGAATCTAAAATTAGGGGCTATCAAATTAGATGATTTAAAAGAATTGGCGAGAACTTTAGGCGTTGACGCAAGAGGCACTGCTTCAAATCTTATTAAAAAACTCATTGATGTTCCGCAAAATAAAATCGATGAATTTATTAAAAGAAAATATCAACAACAAGTTAAAGAAAGGCAAAAACTTATATCAGATGAGGCATTAAAGCAAGAGGTATTAAAAGTTCAAGAATTTAGATGGGGCGTTGTTCAAGGACAATTGGACCAAAAAATTCAAACCGAGTATGTCCGGAGATTTGTAAGGTATGAAGATTTAATTCAAGGTGTAAAAAGCAGACTTCATGATGATATTACGCATTATGTAATCGCTACTTGGTATAATCACTGGACAACAGTTTTAATTGAAGACCACATCAGCCAACATTCAAAAGTTATTCCTACGCTTAAAAATAATTTTGGCGTTGATATTTTCTTTGATGATCAACCGTTTGACTTAAAAATTACTTATCTACCAAAAAATTTTACTCTTGAGCAAGCTTTGAAAAACCCAAAAAATTTAATTGTTTGGCTCTATGAAAATCAGGGCACACAAAGATTTGGGGCAGATAATAGATTTTTCGTAGTTTTGGCAAGTAAAAATAATTTAGAGGAAAGCTGGAAATTGAAAAGAGATTTTGATTTTGTATTTAGCGAAATTGATAAATTTTTTGATAACGCCTTAGTATCAACAAAAGACGAAATTGTTTTTAGTTTTAAGAAAAAAACCTACACAACAATTTCTAAAATTTTAATAATTACGAGATGAAATTATTTGAAGACTTGGGGGAAGTAAAAAACAATGAAGAATTAGCAAATTTGCAGAAGAAGTTTCCAGCGTACGACATCAGTTATATTTGCCAAGCTGCTGACACGTCTCGGCGTGAAGCGAAAGAATGGATGGAAGAGTTATGGCGACAATATGAACCATATGCCGATACCCAATTTCTTAACGATTTCAAAAAACAATTTACGCAACGTTCGTGGGAATTGTATCTTGGGGCAACTTTGCTTAATAGGGGATTTAAATTAGGAAAACATATTAGTTCCGGTCCCGATTTTGATTTGCGAAGTGGCGAAAATAAGCGACTTGCTTGGATTGAAGCGGTAGCGGCGGAAAAAGGTAGCGGAAGCGATAAAGTGCCAGATATAGTTTATGGAACCGTGCAAAATGTGCCGGAAGAAGCAATGTTGCTTCGTATCGCCAATGTGCTGGACAAGAAATTTAAAAAATATCAAGCTAAACTTACGAGCGGTATTGTGAAAGAAAATGAACCTTATGTGATAGCGGTCAATCGTTCGGCTATTGAGCATGTTGAACCCGGCCTCCCGCTAATTCTAAAATCCCTTTTCGGAATTGGGCATCTGACCTTGCCCATTAAGAGTATTAGACAAGAAAATCCAGAATCATTTTGGTCTAGCCGCCCCGCAATCGGAAAGCGTAGTGGCAAAGATGTGCCAATGTTGTTTTTTGAATACAGGACCCATTCCGGCATTAGTGCCGTAATTTATTGCATAGATAACATCTTGAATAGTCCGCGTTCGCCGGAAGAAATGGGAGAAAATTTTATCATCGTTCACAACCCGTTGGCCCAAAATTCCTTACCCTATGGATTTTTTTCTTTCGGAGAAGAATGGGCGAGTAATGGAGATGGATATATTAACAAAATTCGGGAAAGAAAAAATTGGAATAAACCAGATTGATTTTAATTGCCGCCCGCTCGCAAAAAATTTTTTGGCGAAGCTCAAGCGAGGGGCGAGGAAAAAAGAAATCGTCTAATGTGGACTTAGCGAGAATCGAACTCGCGTCTCTGCAATGCGAATGCAGTGTCGTAC
>CALMWW010000125.1 GCA_937870835.1 uncultured bacterium | reverse complement strand
GCTGAATTAAAAGATTGCCCATTGGCTGAACCGCATTGGGCATTAACAGACGACAAAGCCGAACTACAACCCTGGACTATTTTTGTTAAAGTATTATTGTTTTCATCGCTCTCTTTCACCATATCTATTCCACCAGTAAGAGGATCTGCGGTAGCGGTAGCGGTGTAGCTATTATTAATATTAATGCCAAGAGAAGAAGAAAAAAAAGAATAAGTTATACAAGGATTATTAATAGAAATAGAAACAAACCCGCTAGCCATAGAATGATTATTGCTCTTAATTGCAATACGAAACATATTGTTCGTATTAGAACCTTGATTGCAAACAGTTACTCCAATAGTATTATATGAACAATTATTAAAAATATTAGTAACAACTAAATCGGGTAAATCGGGTGTGGCTAAAACATTTCCATTTACTATTAATATTCCTAAAAAACAAAGACAGAATAAAAAATTTTTAAATGTTTTTAAATTCATATTATATAATTTATGTAATTTTATATATTGTAGCGTCTCGTATAATAAATTGTCAATTACTAATATTTTAATAAAAACTATTAAAGTGTATCATATCTATCTGATCCCAATATATATTCAAACTAAAAAATTCTTCTTCTCAAAAATTTATTTACTTTTATTTGCTTTTGCTTCTACTAAAGGAAACTCTAAAGTAACTTGTGTGCCTGTATTTTCTATTGAATCAATTGCAATTGCGCCTTGCATTAATTCCACTAATTGTTTAGTAATCCAAAGCCCCAATCCCGTGCCGCTAATCGCTTCTGTTTTTTTATTTTTAACTCTATAAAACTTTTCAAATAAATGCTCCCGCTCTTTAGCGCTCATCCCAATTCCAGTATCTTTAATCAAAATAACTAAATTTTTATCACGATTAAATGCTTTAACTTCTACGCTACCCGAAGGGGTATATTTAATAGAATTGCCTATTAAATTAATTAAAACCTGCTTAAATTTGTCTTTATCAATTTTAATTAAAGATTGGGTATTCGGTTCTAAAGTAAAAGTAAGCGCTAATTTTTTTTCATCAGCTTGAATTTTCATTTCTTTAACTATTTCTTCAATAACAGCAACTGCTTCTATTGGTTGGGCGTCAATTTTTAATCTCCCTTGTTCTATTCGGCTTACATTTAACATATCTTCAATTAAATTAGTAAGCCGCTCAGCAGAAAGAGAAATTACTGCTAAATCATTTTTAGTCTGTTCGCTTAAACCTTGACTTTCTTCTAAAATCATAGACGCATAACCTCTAATAATTGTAACCGGGGTCTTTAATTCATGAGAAGCCATAGAAATAAACTCATCTTTCATCTCATCAATTTCTTTTATTTTATTATAAAGAATTGAATATCCAAAAAGTCGCGAATTAGCAAACAAAAGTAAAACAATCAACAGCACACTTATTATTAACACCCAAAAAGAATAAGTTAAATTTCTAGTAACAATATCTTCTACTATGCCCGCCGACAAACGCATTGATAAAAGCGCTTGTTTTTGTCCTTGTAAATTTTTTAAGGGCGCCGCAACAAGCCAATATATTTCCCCGTTTCTATTTACATCTATAATTTTTTGAGCCACCGGCCAGTTTTGGTCCCAAGCTACTAAATAAACTGTCAGATTTTCTGCGACGCCAATTTTATTTTCATTGAAACTTGCTTTAATTATAAAATTATCATTATCTCGGTAAAGAATATCTAAAGATTGCGTATCAGAATTATAAATTTTCCAATTATTTATAAAAGTTTGTATCTCTTGGGGAGAATTAAGCTTATCAGCTAAAGCCACATTGATGACCTGACTTATACCCACTGCTTTATCCTGCAAACTTTGGTCAACTGTACTTCTAAGCCATTGCGAAAAAAACCAAGTATTTAAAATAACCACCCCGGGAATAATTATCATTAAAGTAATTGAGTAAATAACCTGCTGATTATCTTTTAAGAATTCCTTATAGGGTTTTATTTTTTCAGGCATATTTATATTTTATTGTTCTTTCATTATTTTTTGTCTCACTATTAAAAATATTACCACCATAATTAAAATTATAATTAACCCTCCTAAAATATAAAAAAATATTGAAATTTTGGTTTGGTCGGGAACCGAACTCGCGTCCGTAATCCCTACATATTCATCCAGTGAAACTGCCTTAGCTTCTTGAATAAAAAATGGTTTTGGCGCACTCGCTTCAACAAGGCGTCCCGTATCATTATTAATCGCCACATAAGCTTCGTGTTTTCCATTTGTTAATGATTTATCTAAATCATAAATCCAATTGCCATTTTGGTCAGTTTTAACAGTTAAAACAATCGGCATTGGACTATAAATAAATAAAGTAATTATCTCATTAGGATCAGCCTTGCCTTTGAATCTTAAAATATTAGCAGATAATTCTGAACCAACGGTTTCTAAGCTCTCTATTTTTTCAATAGTTAAAGAGTCGGTAGTTTTAACTTGGTCATTAAGTTTTGGCTGCTCTAATGGTTGGTTGTTTAGAATCGCTTTATCAACTCCGCCCAATTTAGAAATATCAATCTCTTTAAGATCTTTTGATTTTATATTTAAACGCGCTTCAATATCGTCGGGAATCCCATTTTGATTGCTATCTAACGCAATCGCCACTGGAACCAAAATATTTTCTTGTTCTTTTGTTAAATTGGTCTTTAATAAAGATACTCCCACTTCGCCATTATTGGGAGACAAAGGCAAGATTTCTAATTTTACCTGAACAGGAACAACTTGAGTTTTAGCTGGTGGAATTACAACCGTCTGTGCAGGAGTATCAATTATCGCTGTTTTTCCAGCTGATTCAACAAGTTTAGTTTTATCTTCTACTGGAAGCGGAGCTACAAAGTCAGATAAAATTACTTCTGTAATTAAAAAATTGCATTTATTTTCGTCTAGGTTTTTACATTTCAAAGGTTGGCCGTACTTACTAAAAAAATATTGACGGCATTGGTCTTTCGTAACTAAATTATTATCTAAACACTCTTTAGAAACCTTAATTTTAGTTTGATATAAATAAATTTGACAATCAGCTGGGGTTGTAATTTGCGCTATTTTGCACAAAGGGTCAAGTGTTTCTTGAGATGAAGTTGCGCCAGAGGACGGCTGAGTTAAGTTTGGGGTTTGAGATGGAGTTTGAGATGGAGTTTGAACCGAAGTTTCATTAGTCTCTGAAGCCACACATCGTTCTACAGTAATAGCTTCACTAAACGAACAGTCTGAATAATTTTGAATAACAGAACGAGTTCTTTTTCCATCTTTGCATTCACTCCACTCACTATAAGTAAAGGCGCAATTTTTTGGAGAACTACATTGTTGCTCTAATGGTTCGGTTAAATTTTCTCTACAGCCATCAGGTGTTTTGCTTATAATAATCCGTGTTTGAAAACCATTTTCGCAATCACTCCATTTAGAATATGTATAAATACAGTCAACCTGAGAAACTCCTTGCGGTTCTGGCGATATCTGAGTCTCCTCTTGGGATTGTTGCTCTTGTTGGGGTTCTTGATTAATAAAAGGAGCCGAACAATTAATCTCTTTCTCCTCCTCTCTACAAGCCCAATCCCACTTACTATTAATAATATCTAAGATGGGGGTCGTGGCATTGCCTTGTTTACATAAATTTTCCATAGGCGCTTCAGTCGTGGGGGTTTGGGTGGCAATTCCACAAACCGGCTCTGCTGAAGTAATGTTAGAAGCTGCTAAACTAGTACAATCTTGAGATTCTGTATTCGTTTGACTACTGCCAACTGGCTTTTTGCCTGTGCAAGTCCAAGTCCACTGCCCTGTTGAATTTTGATTTGCTTCCGAGGCTATGCCCACTGAACATAATTCCTCAGTTGGTTTATTGCTATAAAACTTACTACTAGCTAAACCACATTGTCCAATTGTTCCAGCATAACAATCTATTAGAAAAGAATTATTTAATGATTGATAACAGGTCCAATGCCATAAAGTTTTTGTTGAATCTAATTTTGGTGTTGTGGCATTGCCTTGTTTGCATAAATTTTCTGTAGGCGCAACGGCCGTAGGGGTTTGAATAGCTGCTCCGCAAACCGGCATCATAGAAGCATCGCTATTGGCCATAGCATTGATCGTAAGCAAAAATTGATTATTATCAGGATAAGGAATCATATCGGCACCATTAGTAGAATATGCGGAAACAGTTAGTTTCCAAGTTCGGTTTATTGAAGCAGGAGAGATATTGGTTGACCCTGAAAAAATATTGCTATTATTGCTTTGTGTTGCGGTGTTTAAAATAATAGAAAAATTTGAATAACCGTTATAGTCTTCCCCATTTATGCTTTGAGCTTTTACAATGATATATATAATATTGGCCGCCTCGCTTACATTAGCAGATACAGTAACCTTATATGTAGATGTAGATTCATTATAAAAGGTTTCTGCTGAAGTAATTTTAATCGTCGGAGAAGGCGCTGCTTGAATAAAAACTAAATGGCTTGCTAAAAAGATTCCGCCGCAAACCAATAAAAACCCAAGGACAAAAAAATGTGTTTTTATTTTTTTTATATTCATAAATAATTAATTAAAAATTTTTTATTGAGATTATATTTATTATAAATTATATAAAATATAAAAGCAATAATTTTGATAACAACCTAACTTTAATTTTTTACTTTCATCGTTTTAATACTATATAAAAATATTTAAGAAAATATCAATCTAATCAGCGCAAGCCGGTTTAAGGTATTTAAATTGAATAGCTAAACTTAAATTATAGACATCACCAGCACCCATCATAATAACAATATCAAAACCCTCAAAATATTTTTCTAAAGAGTTTTTATTGTTTATATATTCGCAACCTAAACCAATTTTTTCAGCCATAATTTTAGAATTATAGCTTTTTTTAATATCTCCGCCTTCTCGGCCAGCCACATCGTAAATATCAATTAAAATTAGTTTATCAATCCATTTTTCCTGCAAAGATTTTTGAAAAGTTTCAATAAATTCATCCCATAAAAATTGGGTGCGTTGATATTGATGCGGTTGAAAAACGCAAAGTATTTTTTTAGCCGGATATTTTTCACGAGCTGCTTTTAGGGTGGCCTCAATTTCAGTGGGATGATGAGCATAATCGTCAATAATGGTATAATTTGGCAATTCAACAATACTAAAACGGCGCCAAGCTCCAGTATATTCAGAAAGAGCGCTTAATGAAACCTCATCTGGGATATTTAATTCCCGCGCGGTTAATAAAGCGGCTAATCCATTAAGAACATTATATTCTCCCGGAATTTTCATTAAGCTTTTAATTTTTTGAAATTCAGTAGGCCAATCTTCGGCTGAAAAATTAATAATTTTAGCCTGAGCGTTAATAGACGCATTTTTATTTTTTATAATTATCCCTTCTTTAGGAATATGATTAGCAAATTCGTTAAAGGCTTTTTCAATATTGTCTAAAGTTTTGTAATAATCTAAATGATCTTCTTCTATATTTAGAATTACTCCAATTTGCGGCCAATAATTTAAAAATGAGGCCTCGTGCTCGCAAGCTTCAATAACTAAATATTTTGAATGGCCTAATCTAAAATTAGAATCACCAAATTCTTTTAAACGAGTACCAACAATTACAGTTGGGTCTAAACCAGCTTTTATTAAAATTAAAGCTATCATGGCCGTGGTGGTGCTCTTGCCATGAGTCCCGCTTATTGCGATAGTAAAATGATTTTTTGTTAATTCTCCTAAGGCTTGGGGATAACTTAAACATTTTAAGCCGCGTGTTTTAGCTTCAGCTAATTCTGGGTTAGATTCTTTCACTGCTGGACTATAAATAACTAAATCATAATTGGCTTCAATATTTTCTTTAATTTGAGAGCCAATCTTAATTTTTGCGCCCCTGGCTTTAAGTAAATTAATTATTTCCGAAGCAGAAACATCGGAACCATAAACTTCTTCTCCTTGAGATAGATAATATTGGGCTAAGGCTGAAACACCAATGCCCCCAATGCCAATAAAATATATTTTCATATTGATATTAAACTTTGAACTTTTAATTATAAACCTTGAATTATAAAAAATTTTAAATTAAGCCCAGAGCCATGTTTGGGGGTCTGACCCCTAAACATTTCTAAGATTGATTTAAGGAAAATGATTTTAAAATAGAATATTCTGCGCCGCCGCGTTTAAGTTGGCTTTCCATTACTTTAATTGAATCAACATTAAAATTATATAAAAAATCTTTATTTAATGCTGGAATTTCTTCGGGGTCAAGCCGGGACCATTGCCATTGCGCTATTCTTCCTAAAGTAATATGGGGTGTAAAATTTTTATTTATCCCCTCTTCGTTTTCTAAAACAACATTGGTATTAGATAAAAGGCTGGTTTCTAATATTTTTTGGAGACGAAGCAATTCTTCTGACGATTCGCCCCTAACCCAAACCATTTTGGGGGGCATTTTGTTCAAAGGAGCATAGATTATATCTTTTAATTTAATTTCAAAGACCTTAAATTTATTAGCTGCGTTTTCTACAATCTTAAAAATTTCCGGCAAATCATTAATTTCCATATAGCCAACAAAAAATAACGTAATGTGTAAATTATCTTTTTTAGTCCACTTAATAGGAGAATTACCGCAAAAATACGCAAATTGGCGGTCAATTTCCTGTTGTTCTGCCACTAACCGATTTTTAATATCTGTAGGCAAATTTAAGCTGATAAAAATTCGTTTTTTCATATCTTTATTATAATCAAGCAAAAAACATTTTTTAATATCAAAAATTCATATAGGCTTCTATAAGCCAATTTCCGCAGGAAGAGTATTCAACATAAATTCTTCCGGTTTTTCTACAAAAATAATCCTTTTTCCTAATGAGTGAGCAAAGCCAATCTCTATTAACGCAGACG
This sequence comes from uncultured bacterium, assembly GCA_937870835.1. Taxonomy (GTDB): domain Bacteria; phylum Patescibacteriota; class Minisyncoccia; order Minisyncoccales; family Minisyncoccaceae; genus UBA6220. Next base: position 21,899 of record CALMWW010000125.1, on the reverse strand, counting down.
CGCCAACATATCCATCAGGATCACAAACAATTAAAGCATCCGAAACCATTATTGACTTTAAATGATATCTCTCAAGCTCAAGAGGACTTAACCCTTCCTCGCCTGAAAAAACAACAAATCCTTCGCCTGGATTTTTTGGTTCAGTAAATCGTGGACTTAAGACCTTTGCGCCTTTTTCTTCAAGATTTTTTTTAACACTCAATATGTAGGATAAATGCTTTCTAAAGCTACCACTAATAGTTACATACCTAAATTCCCTCTCAATTATTCCATTAATGGTATTAGAATCGGATGGAATGATTGTTTCTATATTATATTTTTTACAAATTGCTTGAGCTATAGCCGAACACCCTCTAGCGCCGTGCATCCATTTTGGATCGTGAGGCATAAGCGCTTCTAATTCTTTTAATTTTATAGTTTTAAAAACTTCTTTATTCTTCTTAATAAAATCTGGAGTATGAATAACAGAAGGATGGCAGGGATCGTTGAAAAGAGTATTCTTCGTCAAGTTATAACCAACCAATCTCATATAAGTTAATTCACCGCCATTGTAAAATGCTTTATTGACTTTATTTGTCAATTCGGGAAGAAAATTTGATATATAATCAACGATGTCATCTATTTCTACGCCAGATATATCTTCATTAATGCTTGGATACTTCGTATTAATTATTCCAGCACCAATATCAATATTTTTTCTCTCTATAGCTTCTTCTCCATACATCAGAACCAATTCAACCGAACTGCCTCCAATGTTAATGAGCAAAACCGGCTCGTTTAGCGAACAATTTCCCGTTAAAGCCATTTCTAAGTAGAAATTTTCTAAATCTTGACTAATAATGTTGAAGTAAAGCCCTGTTCTTAAAAAAAATTCGTCAATAAATGATATCTTTGCTTCCTCGTTCAGCTTTCTGAATATTCCTGTCGCATAAATTTTTATACAAGCTTCTTCGTTTTGTTTCTTAATTGACTCTATCAGCTCAAAAAGCTCTTTTTTTGCTGAAGCAGAAATCCCTCCTTCTGGATCAAAGCCATTTTTAAATAAAATGGACCTTTGAATAAGCGTCTTCGTTTTTCCATCCGAAAAAAGAGAAGCCTTCACCGTTGAGGAACCAACATCTATTAATATTTTATTTTTATTGTTCATAGATTATTTATTATTAAATTATTAATTATAAAACTTTTTTATAAAAAACATGTTCATATATTGTTGTCAATTTTGCGACCTTGGCTTGAACTAATTCTTACTACCTTAATATATATTATACAGGAGAAAGCTTGTTTTGAAAAGCACGCCTTTGTAATATTTTACGGCTTCAAAGAGTGCAATATATTTCTGGCATTATGTATTATATAAATTTTAGTTGATAATTGCTATTAAATAAATTATACTAAAATATATGAAAATAGATTTACATTGCCATACTTATTTTTCTAATGATGGAATTTCTTCTCCGGAAAAAATTATTAAACAAGCGCTATTAAAGGGTCTCGATGGCGTGGCGATTACTGACCACGAAACTTCAGCTGGTTGGGCTGAAGCGCAAAAAGCTGGACAAAAATTAGGCGCTCAAATTATTTTAGGCGAGGAGATAAAAACAAAACAGGGCGATGTTTTAGCTATTTTTATCCAACAACAAATTAATGGCAAGGGTAAAGACGCGCGTTTAGTAATAAATGAAATTAAAAAACAGGGAGGCTTGGCAATAATTCCCCACCCTTATCAAGGCCACGAAAAATTCAAAGATGATTTAAAAAATTATTTAGATATTATTGACGGATTAGAAGTTTTTAACGCCCGCCTGCCTTTTAGGTCTGCTGACCAAAAAGCATTCCAATTTGCCAAACAACATAATTTAGCAATGACGGCTGGCAGCGATGCACATTTTTATAAGGGCGCCGGCGAGGCCTATACTGAATGCCAAGCTAAAACATTAGAAGAATTCAAAAATGAATTAAAAAATAAAAAATCCGCAACTGGCGGAAAAAAAGCATCATTGTTTTATTTAATTTTTCCAACCTTAAAAAGGTTAAAAATAATTAACTCACGGCCTAATCGTTAAAAATTTTTATTAAATCACAAAGGGAAGTTAAAATTTTATCAGCCTTTGAAAAATTATTGCCATTTGCGAATTGATTGGGAATTACAAAACAATATGCGCCCGCAGCTTTAGCCGCTTGCAAACCATGTTCTGTATCTTCAACCACCAAACATTCATTCGGCTTAACTTTTAATTTTTGCATAGCTGCCAAATATATATCTGGCGCTGGTTTTGGATTTAAGACATCGTCTTTGGTAATAATTACATTAAAGTATTGCGTAAGTTGATTCCTTTCTAATTTTAATTTAATTTCTTCCCGCCCGCCATTAGTGCATAAAGCAACATAATACGCTGGATGCTCATAGAAAAATTTAAGAGCTTCGCGGGCGCAAGGCATTAATTCTACATTATTCTCTACGTACCACTGCAGCATAATTTCATCTCGACGCTTTACTAAATCACCTTTTTGAACTTTAAGATTATTTTTTTTAATAATTAAATCCTCTATTTGCTCGGTAGTTTTTCCAGCGTATAAAACATAATCCTCGGGCGGGATAGCCACTTTATAGTCTTTAAGAACTTCTGCCCATGCTTTAGCTTGGCGATATTCGCTTTGGAAAAGTGTTCCGTCTGAATCAAATAAAATTGCTTTAATGGCTTGTTTGTCCATATAAGATTAATATAATCAATTTATGGATATTCTTCAAAAAAAAATTATTGCATCATTTAAAGAGGTAAGAATTTTATCCGCTAGCGAAAAATCCTGCTTATTAGAATATTCATTTGGAATTGCAAAACAGCATAATCCTGCCTCTTTGGCCGCTTGCAAACCATATTGCGTGTCTTCAATAGCTAAACATTCATCGGGATTTAAATTTAAAAGTTTTACAGCTAATAAATAAATATCCGGCGCAGGTTTACTATGCTGGACATCGTCGCCAGCAACTATAACTGAAAAATATTTTAAAAAATCATTCATTTTCAATTTTGTTAAAATTTCCTCTCTATCCCCGCCCGAACATAAAGCCACTTTAAAACGAGGGTCAAGGCTAAAATATTCAACTGCTTCTTTGGCATAAGGCATTAAAGGCAATGGCTTTTCTGAAAACCATTTTCTTAACAACTCTTTCTTTTGCTTTATAAGTTCTCCTTCTTTAATTGGCAAATTATATTTTTTTATTAATTCAGATTCAATAAGCGAAGAACTTTTACCGGCATATTCAAAATACATTTCTTTAGTCAATTCAATTCCAAAATTACGCAATGGCTGAACCCAGCCTTGCCATTGGAAATATTCACTATCAAACAATATTCCGTCTAAATCAAAAATAATTCCTTTTATTGCCATTTTATTTTTTAATTACTAACCAAAATGCTGCCAATTACTATTAAAAGCGCTCCAGAAATTACTTGCATTCGCGTCCCCGGAGCTCCTAATTCATGTAAAAATGCCAAACCCAATAATACTGATACTAAAGTGTTAGTATTATAAATTGGAACTAGTTTAGCGGCATCAGCTCCGCCGGCAAAAGCTAAAAATGTAAAAACCATGCCCGTGCCCCACAAAAGGCCCTGCATAATTCCAAAAAATATAACTGGCCAAGTAATAGCGATATTGGCTTGTTTCAGGGCAAAAATTGCGTAAATAAAAATAGCGACTAATAAAATTATCCCTAAAATTTTCATTGTTAAATTTAGGTCTTTTGATTGAAGTAAAAAATAAATTATAAAAGCAGAGGCAATACCAGCAAGCATTAATAAAGAAGAATGCATTGCCGGCACATTAAGATATTTATCAGAGGTAACTATTTTACTCATAATGGCGTCAGTGCCCCAGCACAATGAAGCGGCTAAGCCATAAAATAACCAAGCTTCCATATTTATAAATTTTAATATTTTATAATTATTCTTTTATAATATCTTAAAATAAAAAAAATGCAACCAAGTATTTTTTATTTTTTAGTTGCTTTTATATATTTTTCGGGCAAACTTAAATATTCTTTTATAGTTTCCCAAATATTTTCAAAATTTATCGGTCCTGAAAATACACGATAGGCTCCCCTATCTAAAAATTTTTGAAAACTTTCTTTGGATGCCTGAACGCCCACACAGCAATCAGCCGGCAAGGCCATATCTTCGGCCGAATCGCTGATAAAAAAAATAACAGAACGCGAGAATTCTTGCCGCAATTTTTGAATATGCTGCTGCTTATTTCCCGATTCGCGACCCAGGATGTAATAAAAATAGCGCGATAATTTACTTTTCCGAGCCCACTCCTTGATACAGGGTTCTTCTGTAGATGACGAAACAACCTGTATGGCTGAGGGAAAAACGTTTGCTGTTTCTTTAATTGTTCCAAACGCCCCCGGAAAAGTAACTGGATCGCCGTAAACCAGAAACATTTTTTCGCGATGATATCTATCGGCGCACTGCTTTTTTAGGGCTGACTCTGCCAATGGAAATATTTTTTCCAACTGCAGATCAAATGGCACGCCCGTGCTCTCAAGGTACTTTTCTTTAGCTTCTGCATAAGGCAAACCAAAGGTCTGCTTTATGCACTTCGCCGCTAACGCGGCATGGGCGGGCATTGTATCCACAAGGGTCCCGTCCCAGTCGTACATTACTATAATTTTCATTTTCAGCCTCCTTTTATAGGCTTGGATATATAATATAATAAATTATCTTATTTGTCAAATAAAAAATATTCTCTTAAAAAAGAGAATATTTTAATATCCAAAAAATTAACTTAACTTTTTTGGCGGCGGTTAATGGTAATAGCAGAATGGACCCTTTGCAGGGCTGTAAAATTTGCCAAAACAGCAATCACAAATAATATAGCTGTGGCATAGTAATAATCAGGATAAATGGCCGCTAAAACTAAAGCAATAAAAATTAAAATTAACCTCTCAGCTCGGGACAATAGTCCGCCTTTTAACTCTTGGTTTACTAAATCTTTTTCTTTGGCAGCGGCCTTGGCGTATGTGGTAATAACTGAACCAAACATAGCAGCATAAACCCAAACATATCCCGGAACGAAAAATATACTTGGTAAATTTATAAATAAAAAACCGCATAAAATAATGCCCTCTACATATCTATCAAAAATTGTATCTAAATAAGCCCCAATTTTACTGCTCATATTCTTTTGCCTAGCCACTGCTCCATCAATAAAATCTAAAAAGGAAGCAATTAAAAAGAAAAGAATTGCCCACCAAAATTGCTGCTTAATAATAAAATAGGCGCTGATAATTGCCATTATCCCAGATATTAAGGTATATTGGTTAGGAGTTAATGGCAAAGCGCCAAACATTTTTCCAACAACTTTTTCTATGCTTTTAAATAAATCTCGTTTTGTGTCTAACATATTTTTGATATTATATTTATATTTTTATTTAAAAGTAAAGTTAAAACGCCTTTAATAAGGCGTATTAATTTTTATATTTTTTGCAATAAATCTTGGCAAATATTTTTCATTTGCTCTAACTGTCGTAAGCCTTTTTCCGTAGTTTTATAGGCTTTTTCGCCTTTTAATTTTTCACGGTTAAGATAACCATCATTTTTTAAGCGAAACAAAACCCGATTAACTAATATATTATTAGGCAAAAATCCAAATTTTTCAAAAATTAATTTAGAAACTTCTTTATCTTGAACTTCCCGTTCTTTGCCTAAAGATAAAATATATATCCATAAATTATTTTCTTTTACTGCGTTTTGAAATCTTTGTATTGGCTCCATATTTTTATATTAATTATTTTTATATTTTTATTATACTATCTCTCTCTTTTGCCGTCTATAAATTCTTCCACCATCTCTCGAGCTTTTTCATCAGTAAACTGTTGAATTGGGTGCTTCATAAAATAAGCAGAAGGAGAAACTAATGCGCCTCCAATGCCTCGGTCTAAAGCAATTTTTAATAAACGAATAGCGTCAATAACGCAACCAGCAGAATTAGGCGAATCCTCTACTGATAAACGCAATTCTAATTCAACCGGCACATTGCCAAATTTTCGGCCCTCCATTCTAATAAAACAAATTTTATTGTCTTTTAAAAAAGGCACCCAGTCAGATGGACCAATGTGAAGATTATCATAACTTAAACGTTTCGCTAATTGAGATTCCACGGCTTCGGTTTTTGATAATTTTTTTGATTTCAAACGTTCGTGATTCAACATATTTAAAAAATCTGTATTGCCTCCAAAATTTAACTGATAAGAGCGGTCAATTGTTACTCCCCGCTCAGCAAATAAATGCGCTAAAACCCGGTGCGTAATTGTAGCCCCAACTTGCGATTTAATATCATCGCCAATACAAGGAATGCCCTTATCTCTAAATTTTTTCTCCCATTTTTCATCAGAACATATAAAAACGGGCATACAATTTACTAATGCCACACCTGCTTCTAAGGCCGAAGCTGCATAATATTCAACTGCCTTTTCCGAACCAACTGGCATATAACTGATTAAAATTTGCGCGCCTGATTTTTTTAATTCAGCAGACACATCTACTGGTTTTTCTTTGGCTGGCAAAAATGTTTGGTCATCTGGATAATTCTTCATATGTTCAGCCACCCCATCTAAAATAGGTCCCATTTTAACTTTTACGCCCATTGTAGGAATATCATGACAAAATATTTTAGTACAATTCGGTTTAGCAAAAATAGCTTCGCTTACATCTTTACCAACTTTTCTTTTATCAATATCAAACGCAGCCACAACTTCAATATCAGAAATTTTATAACCTCCTAAAATGTTGTGCATTAAACCCGGGACCAATTCGTCGTCATCTTTAACATCTTTATAATAATAAATTCCTTGCACAAGTGAACTAGCGCAATTGCCTACCCCAGCAATTGCAATTTTAATTTTCTTTGAATCATTAACTTTGTTTTTTAACTCTGATTTTTGAGATATTGATTTTTTTGCCATATTTTGTAAAAAAGATTATAATTATATTATAATATAAACTATATCTTTATTTTATTTATTATATTTATTTTATTAACTTATTATTTATTAGATTATTCTATTTTACAGCTGTAAAATAGTTTGTCAATATAAAATTGTGGAAAAATATGACACCATTAGAACGCCTAACCAATTCTAATACTAAAGGAAATTTATGGATATATATTTTAACTATCTTAAAGGGAGGAGCAAATTATGCTTGGGACTTGCCGGAAATTATTGAAAAAAAATTTGGTTTCCGTCCCGGCAATATTACTCCTTATCGGGTTCTTTATTTATTAGAAGAACAGGGTTTAGTAAAAAGCGCTCTGGAAGAAAGACGGCGAATTTATAAAATTACTCCCCAAGGCATAGAAGAATTGGAAAAAGTTAAAAAATTTTACCAATCTCTCTTAAATAAATTAGATTAAAAAATATGTCATCAACATCTTTAACATCTCCGAAAAATAATAAACCTGGAAAAGTAAATTACAAAAATAAAAAAACAGACAAGGTAGTTAAACATAAAGAAACCGATATTCAAGCTGTGGTTAATCATTATTTTTATACTAAAGGATTATCATTGAAAGAAATTAAAGAAAATGCTAAAAAGAAAAAAATAATTTATTCCCGGTTTACCAGACCAGCTAAAGAGTTAATTGAATTGGCGGGCTCGACAAAAAAGGCAAAACAAGCTATTAGTATAGTAGCTGAATGGGCCAAATCTCGAAATTTAGATTATTCTATTGAAACGGTTTTCAAAAAATGGTTAGAATTAGACCGCCTAAAACCAAAAGAAATAGTTAAAAAACCTTATTATCAAAATCAGCCAATGGTTTGGTCAACAGCAAGAAAAAAATGGTATGTAATTGACCAAGACGGAGAGTGGTTAGAGTTTGCCGGGAGAGACAATGAAATTGAATGGCGAACTGAAAACAAAAAATAATTGATACAAAAAATTAAAATAAATAATAAAAATAATAAATTGAAAACAAAATGTTATCATATTCTGAATTAACGCGAGGAAAAATTATTATAGTCAATGACCAGCCCTATGAAATTATTGAAGCGGAAAATACTTTTAAGGGACGAGGCCATTCTTATTTGCAAATGAAATTACGCAACCTTATCTCTGGTTCAGTAATTGCCAAATCAGCCCAACCAAGAGATTCATTTGAAGAAGCTGATATTGAAAAAAATGAAGCTAAATTTATTTTCAAGAATAAAGGGAAATATACTTTTGCCGAGTTAAATAACCCCGGTAAACGTTTTGAATTAGATGAAGAAAAAATTGGCGCAGCCGCCAAATTCTTAAAACCAAATGAAATTGTCACTACTATTTTCTTTAATGGAAAAATAATAAATGTAATTCTGCCTATTAAAGTAAAATTAAAAGTAACTGAAGTTCCGCCGGGAGTTAAAGGAGACCGAGCTCAAGCTGGCAGTAAAATAGTCACTTTAGAAACAGACGCAAAAATAGCCGCCCCCTTGTTTATTAATGAAGGTGATATTATTGAAGTTAATACTGAAAGCGGAGAATATACTCGTCGAGTTAACGAATAATTAAAATATCTTAAAGGCCCCTTAGGGGGCTTTTATTATTTTACAAACAAATTACAATAACAATGGCCGTCGTTGGCTATCTCCTTCTTGTGATAAGAGCAAGGACAGATAATTTTTTTGTCTGCTTTTTTATCATTAGTTAATTTTCGGCAAGGGCAATATTTTTCCCCATAAGCTTGCTCGCGCAATAAAATTGCCCGAGCTACACCTTCGGCAATTTGAGGATTTGGATTAACACGAAATCCTTGCGACTTTGCATAATCCTCGCACTCTTTTAATAATTTTTTAACTTTCAAAGAAAGTTCTTTTTCTAACTCTGATTCTGATTCTGGCTTTGCCATATTTTTATATTAAAATTATTTTATATTTATTAAAAATTATAAAGATAAACGGCTATCCAACCAAGCTTTAACATCTGCTTCCGGATGATAGCCAATAAATTTATCTATCGCCTCTTTGTTCTTAAATAAAATAACTGTGGGAATTACTTCAATGCCAAATTTTTGTCCAGTAATAGGATTAGCGTCTAAATCCATTTTTGCCACAATAATTTTATCGGCATAATCTTCGGCTATTTTTTCAATAACCGGACCCAACATTTTGCAAGGCGGACACCATTGGGTAAAAATATCTACTAACACTGGCTTATCGGCTTCACTTAAAAACTCTTCAAAATTATTATCAGTTAATATTTTCATAATAAATTTATTAATATTTTATATTTATAATTTACTTTACTTGATTATACTCTATTTTCTTTTTATTCTTTATTATATATTTTGCAAACCAAAAAGGCAATATCAATAAAAAATATTGCCTATTCTGTATATATAGGAATGCCGGCTGCTTGGCAAGTTGAAATTATGGCACTGGTATTTAATGGTTCATTGGTTTGCATAAAGGCCTCGTGCAAACACTCATACATTGATTTATATGGTTTAAGTGTGCAAGTCTCCATTCGGGTAATAAAATATTCTATTTGGTTATGACAATCTCGACAGAAATAAATAATAAGTCCCTCGTTGCCAAAAACATAAGACTTAAAAACATGATGCCTTGTTAGGGGTTTCTTTTGTCCGCATTTTGGACAAAGAACAGCTTCAGCTCCTTCTGGCTGATAATGTTGCACAACTCCATTTGGCTGGTAGTGAAGATTAGGGGCCCATCTGCAAAGCGAATTAAGCTTATTTTCTCGACCCTCTAAAAATAGTTTCAAGGCGCCCTCGTAGCGTGGCTTATACATTCTTAAAATTGTATTTTGTGCGCTTTTAATTAAATTAGTATACTCATTTCCACAAGCCAGACAGAGTTCTTGCTTTTTAGTCTCAACGCGATACAATGCTCCGTAAATAGGATACGACCTTACGGGCGAGCCAAGACTGTGACAACGCGGACAGCCAATCTTAAAAAACTGTTCAGATTTTTCTCCATTGCCATTGTTCCTTTTTTTCAGCCTAACACCTCCTTAATAGTGTTAAAGAACAAATTAACAGTTCCAATGGAACTGTTTTTATTATACAACAGAATTATTTTTTGTAAAATTTTATTTTAATTGTAGGCGTCCTAAACTGACATCTCCTGTTGTCAGAAGATTAGCCCCTGACTGTTCCCTTGATTATTTTTTAGCTTAATCTTAAATTTTTTCTAAATCTTTTTTAATTTCCTCAAATTCGTTTTCAATTTCTTGAAAACTATTTTTGGTTTCTTTAATAATTTTAGCCGCCTCCTTAACTTTTTCTAATCCTTCTTCCACATCTATTTCTTCTTGTTTTTCAAACCATTCTGCAATTTTATTTATTTTCTTTAAATTTTCGCTTAAACTATTTTCTTTAGCCATATCTTTATTTATTTTATCTTTATTAAATTATTTTTATTATTTTTTATTATTATTTTTTAATCTTACTAACACCCACTACCTTAGAAGCAATAATGCCATTAAAAACTTGTAAATCCAAAACATCTCCAATTTTAACATTTTCCACTTGTCGTACTATTTTACCATTTACACGCGCCAATGAATAACCAAGTTTTAAGTTTTTCTCTGGATTATTATGGACAATAACACTCTCCGCATAATTAAGTTTTTGTTTATAAATAGAAATTTGATATTCCAACATTTTAGGTAAAACTTGGCAAATTTTTTGTTTTAAACCGTCATAAAGCTGCAAGGTTCTCTGAAAACTATTTTCTATACTCCAAAATATTTTCTTCATTTCATTTTTCTGGCCTACAAGGCAATTTTCAAAATTATTAAAAATGTTATTTTGTAATTCTTTAATTTGATAACTTAAAATTTGCCAATTTTGGCTTAATAAATTAGCTGCTGCCGTAGGGGTAGAAACCATTTTATCGGCAGCCAATGCCAATAAAGGAACATCTTTATCGTGTCCCAAAGCAGCAATAACCGGAACAGGAAAATCAACAATTTCACGAATTAATACTTCGTTATTAAATGCTAAAAATGATTCAAAAGAACCGCCGCCGCGCATAATAACTAAAACATCAATTACTTCAAGGCGCATTAATTTAACTGCACTTATTAAATCTTTAGTTGCTTCTTCGCCCTCTACGCGCGAATCAATCATTTTTACTTTAAAGCCATAACGGCCAAGATTATTCAAAAAATCATTTATAACCGCGCCTTGCTTACTTGTAATAACACCGATATTTTTAGGAAAAAGCGGAAGAGGTTTTTTTCTTTCCTCGCTAAATATGCCCTCGGATTCTAATTTCTTTTTTAACTCCTCATATTGTTTTTTAAGATCGCCCTCTCCAACCAAACGAATTGTTTTGGCTTTAAAGGTTAATCGGCCATTCGCTTTATAAATATCGGGCGCGCCCGTAGCAATAATTTCCATTCCGTCCTGCAATTCTAATCCGCATAAGCGATAATCATAATTCCAAATAACACAATTTAAAACACTCCCATCTTTTTTATCTTTTAATGAAAAATAAACATGACCGCTGTTCCATTTTTTAACTTCGCTTGCTTCTCCTTTAATTTTAGCTTCGCACGCTCCCAAAATACTATTTAACACAGTTAAATAAGCAGAAACACTAAAAATATTGTTTGTTAAAAGGTCTTTAAGAGCTGGTTTGCCTTTTTCTTCCATAAAACTTTAATATTATTTACCGCGATGAACATTTACTTCTTTAATAATAGATTTGCGATAATTACAATAATCGCATTCTGGATTCATGGGTGGCACCTCGTCAGACATTAAACATTTTTTTATTTCTTCTAAAGTCCCCGGTATCCAAGAATCATCTCCTGTGTAGGGCAAAATTTTAATATCAAACTCAAGTTTTTTGTCAAAATATGGCTTGCCAGTATCGCCATTGCAATAAACAAAATAACCGGTTGACGCAACTTTAAAACCATTTTGCCGAAAAAGCCATTGATATATTTCCATTTGCCTTTTATATCCTTTTTGCCAATCCGCCTCTAAATTTACTTCGCTAGCTTTAGCAGTCGCTTTATAATCTACAATAATAAGTTCGCCTTGCGGATTTACCCATACATCATCAATAGCGCCAGTAACTAAAAAATTGGTCGGCCTGTAAAGATATTCAATGCCTTGTTTGGTATTTCTCCAAATATCAATATCTTTATGCTGATACGGCACAGCTTCTAAACCAAACTCTTTCACTAAAGGATGAGATGTGGCTTCAGCCCGATATAAATCAAATTCTTTCTTCAAAAGCGCATCTACCGCACTGTTTAAAGAAAATGGAAAACCCGGCGGACGGCCAATGCCATAACGCCTATCTAAATAAAAACATTGGGGACATTCTATATATAAGTCAATTTTAGACCGGCTTAAACGAAATGGTTCGGTTGATTTTGGGTCAAATATATTTTTTGATTTGCTATAATATTGAGACATATCTAAAATAAGAATTAAGTTGAAAAATTATTCTACTAAAGTTCCAAAATTTTCGCCATAAAGCGCTTTAGAAACTTGAGATAATTTTTCTAAATTAAAAACAATGATTGGTTTTTTATTTTCGGAGCAAATTGTAAAAGCTGTTCCATCCATTACCTCTAAATTTTTTTCAAGAGCTTCCTCAAAACTAATTTTTTTATATAATTTTGCATTTGGATATAAATGAGGGTCTTTATCATAAATTCCATCTACATTAGTGGCTTTCAAAACCAAATCGCCGTCTAATTCACAAGCTCGCAAAGCCGCTGCTGAATCGGTTGTAAAATATGGATTACCGGTTCCGCCAACTAAAATTAATACTCTCCCTTTTTCAAAATAAGATAAGGCCTTTTTAACAAAATATGGTTCTACTACGGCATCCATTGGCAAAGCAGTCATTAAACGAGTTTTTACTCCTATATTTTCTAAACACTCTTCTAAAGCTAATCCATTAAGAAGCGTCGCCACCATTCCCATTTGATGAGCAATAGTCATATTAAATTCATCTTTAGTTTTATTTGTTTTTGAATTAGGATTTGAAGCTGCAAAGCGTCCCCTAAAAATATTCCCTGCTCCTACTACTATTCCTAAATCAATTTTGGTTTCCTTTTTTAATTTAGCAATTTGACCGGCAATTTTTTCACATAATGACAAAGAAATTCCTTTTCCATTTTCACCAAACGCTTCACCGCTAATTTTCAAAATTACCCGTTTATATTTTAGTTTTGATTGAGGCATATATTTTTTATTATGATTATAATGTATTACACTGATCCTTGGCTTAGGTACAATCACCTTCGCGCCGCAGGTCCGTATAAATTATTATAGCCTATTTTTATTAAATTGAAAAATAAAAATATTTTGAGCTGTTTAACGGTTTTTTATTTTCCGCGACATTTTTTCTCGAAAAGCCAATTGCCCGCAGGCAGCCCAAATATCCTGTCCAAATTCATAGCGTTGAGTGGTAAATATCCCCCGCTTTTCTAAATAATCTTTGAATAATTTAATAGTTTTAGGATCAGAGGGTTTAAATTTATCAGTTTGATTATAAGCAATTAAATTAACCATATAAAGCGGTTTATTCATAATTTTACATAATTGTTCAGCGTTTTCCATTGAATCATTGATGCCTTTTAACATAACATATTCAAACATTACTTTGCGCGAAGTTTGAAGAATATAATTATCAACAGCTTTTAGTAAATTTTTTAAGGGATATCTTTTTGCTATCGGCATAAGTTTTTGTCTTAATTCATCCGTGGGCGCATGCAGTGATATTGATAAATTTACTTGTAATTTTTCCTTGGCCATTTTTCTAATTCCTTCAACAATGCCAGCCGTAGAAATAGATATTTTGCGCGCCCCTATATTAAATCCATCTTTATCATTAATAATTTGAATAGCTTTCCAAACATTTTCATAATTTAAAAATGGTTCTCCCATTCCCATAAAAACAACATTAGTCAATTTTATTTTTTCTTTTAATTCATTTTTTAGATAACGCTTCATCACTAAAATTTGCTCTATAATTTCACTAGGGGTAAGATTTCTTTTAAAACCCAGTTGTCCAGTAGCGCAAAAAACACAGCCCAATGGACAGCCAACCTGAGAGGAAACGCAAACCGTTGCTCTTTTATCGTTGTGCAACATTAATACGGTTTCAATTTGCAATCCATCTTCTAAGTTGATTAAAGCTTTAGCTGTATTTTTGTCTTTAGAAACAAAAATTTTAGATTTAATTTTAAGAGGGCATTCCTTTTTTAATTGCTCCCGCAATGCCAATGATAAATTGGTGGCTTCGTCCCAACTATCAATCAATTCATAAAAAACCGCCCGCTGGGCTTGCTTTAACCGATATGCTGATTCCTGCTTTAATACTTTTTCTATATTTTCTAAAATCATAATTGCTATTGTTCTTTTACTATTATTTTATCATTCAGCCGGTTTATCTAATTGATTATTTTCATTAGCTTCGCCCTTAATTTTTTCAACAAGGCCGGATAATTTTTTTGTCCGAGTAGTAGAAACAACGTCATATTGAGCAGCTACTGATTTAATACGCGCGCCTAAAGTATCTAATTCGGCATTATATTTTTCATACTCATTTTCAAACATTTTAATAAGACGAATAATATCGTATAAATTTTCTTGGTACTTAAAATTTTTATAGGCCTGAAAAACCATTCTTAAAATAGCAGCAAAGCTGAAAGGTCCTGCTAAAATTACTTTTTTAGACAGGGCTTCATTCCAAACATCAGGCAAATTATCATGAATAAAACTAAAAACCATTTCGTTTGGAACAAATAAAATCATAAAGTCAACTGTATTTTCTTCAGGATTAATATAATCACGGCTACACACATCTTTAATTTTTTTCTTAACATCTTGAGAAAATTCTCGCAGATATTTCTCTTTGCTCAATTTATCATCCGATTCAACATATTTTAATAAAGCTTGCAAGGGAAACTTTACATCAATATTAATTTTGGTTTTATCCGGTAAAAAAACAGTAAAATCGGGGCGGTTAAAATTGGTGTCTTGAGCTGTATTGGCAATATAATTTTCTCCTTTAACAAAACCAATGGTTCTTAATAAATTATCTGCAACCTCTTCTCCGAAAGCGCCTCGCAATTGATTATTGCTTAAAATATTTTTAAGGTTTTCTGTAGATTGTTTTAATTCGCCGGTAATAATTTTATGTTCTTCTAAAATTGTTTTTAGAGCTGAAAATTCTCCCACTCGTTCTTTTTCAGACTCAACCATTTCTCTTTCAGTTTTTTCTAATTCCCGATTAATTTGTTCAACTAATTCTTTAACCATATCTTTATTATGTTTTAAGGTCTCCTCAATGGTTTCTCTTTTGGTATTTATTTGCTCTAACATCCGTTGCTGTTCGGCGCGAAAAATTTTTAATAAAATAAAAATTGCGATAGAAAACGCTATAACAGCCACTATTAAAATTGTAATTATTTCCAAGGTCATTTTTTATTTTTTATTTAATTAAAAAAAGTTTATCGTGTTCCCGTACTTTGTCCTTTAATTGAATAGCCACTTCTTCTCCTTTTTTCCCCCGCTTAACATCTCTATTTTGAATTTGCATTTTAAGAATGGTTTGTTCTAAAAATGTATGCGCGCCTTGAATAATAATCTTGTCTCCAACTTTTAATCCGCAATGGCTTAAAATTAAAGAACCAGCTTTAACGCGCGGATAATAATGAATAATATCGCCAATGTATATTTTTTTAACAGGCGAATAATTATCAGCTTTATCAAAACCAATTCCCTCTTTCCCCGGTGTTCCAAAATAAAACCCGGTTGAAAAGCCTCGATTGTAAACCGCGCTTAAATCTTGCTTCCATTTTAGCACTTTTTCTTTATTAAAGGTATGGTTAAAATAGGAATCAATGGCTTCGCGGTAACAACGAGAGGCAACTTCAATATATTTAGGGTCACGCAACCGACCTTCAATCTTAAAAGCATTAACTCCGGCTTTTATAAGGTCAGGAATAAATTCAATCATACATAAATCTTTGGCGCTTAAAAAATATTTACCAAAATTAGAAACTTGATTGCCTTCATTATCAGATAAAATCCATTCTTTGCGGCAGGGCTGAGCGCAAGCGCCGCAATTTGATGATTGGCCATATAAATATGCCGATAAAAGACAACGTCCTGAAATACTTACGCACATTGCTCCGTGCACAAACACTTCAATCTCAATTTTAGTTTTTTGACGAAGCTCTTTAATTTGCTGAAGAGACATCTCCCGCGCCAAAACAATCCGCCGAGCGCCTAATTTTTCATAAAATTGCGCGGACTGCCAATTACTAATATTCGCTTGAGTGGAAATAATAAAATCAATATTCATTTTCCGACATAATTCAATAATTGACGGGTCCCACACAATTACTGCATCTGTCATAGCATTTTTTGCTTTTTGCAATAATTTTTCCGCTTTTTTAATATCTTGATTATAAATAGTTGAATTAAGGGTTAAATATGCTTTTAAGCCATAATAATGAACTTGAGAAATAAAAGGTATTAAATCTTTACTTTTCAAAGTGTTGGCTCGAGCGCGCAAACTTAATTCATTAACCCCAAAATAAACTGCATCCGCATAATTTTTACAAGCCTCTAAACCAGCCCAATCTTTAACTGGGCTCATTAATTCTGGTTTTTTAATGTTTTTTTGAATGGTCATATTGTTATTAATTTAACACAAAAACTTATTTTATAAAAGAAAAACCACTTCAAAAAAGAAATGGATTAGGAAGGTACAAATAAATTATAAATTTTTTTGTAGGTATTGTAAATTTGTCCTATAAATTCTGAAGGAAGGGGCTCGTAAGGGTGTTCCTTTATAAACCGATATAAAACATTATCACTAATAATGCTTGTCTCGGAGTGACCGGGTTCAAAAAATACGCCATCCCAAATTTGCATTGTGTCAGGGTTTATGTCTCCAATGAGGAAAACTTGTTTGCGGTCTCCACAATAACGACTAACCCCAAATTCCAATTTCAAATTTGAAATAATATATCCATTCTGACCAAATCCAAAGTTATTTATTCGCTTATAAATTGCGGAGGAGGCATTATAGGCCTGCGTAAAAACATTTTCGACCGTATAGCCAGCGTATCTAACAAACACATATTGATTAATCCAATCATTAATTATGTTAACCGCTTCGTCGTAACGCAATAGGCGCGACGGGTGCTTGGCTGAGCCTTTTGTCATTAACACAATGACTGGACTTAAAAACGAATCTCCCTCTCTGAGCTGTTCCGGAAGATAATCAATATAATATTTTTCTGTATCGGATAGGAGAAAGGGATTTTTAGAATAAATTTTATAAAGCAGTTCTGTTAAGTATCCAAAAACATAAAATATAACAGGCAGGGATTCAAAGCGCCGAACAATGGCTACCCGGCCTTCATATTTCTGTTGGTCAAGCGCGCAAGGGATAAATCTCTGAAAATTCTGAAGGCTTTGCTCAGAATGCAGGTCGTTGGGAATAATATCAGCCACTTTTTTCTTGAAATACTGGCTGGTGAGGTTTCGAAAAATTCCAATGCCCGGAACTTCTCCAATAATTTTGTTCTCAAACGCGACGCGGTCGGTATAAACGACCGCCAAGTAACCAGTCTCCTGCTGGTCTGGCGGAACATAAATATCCCGCGCAACATCTCGCCATTTGGGCGAAAAAGATAAGTCAAATTTTTGCTTTTGACTATCCATCTTTACTCATCTCCATTGTTCAAAGAGCAATAAAAAACAAATATTTAATAACATAAAATAATCAATAAGACAATAGCGTTTGCTATTGTCTTTATAAATAAATTATAATGTTGTGTTTTTAATTGCTATGCTGAATATTATTTTTATTTACAAGCATAAGTTTTTTTAGTGCAGCTATTAGAAGTTCCTACATAACCATTGCTATCAATACACCAATATGTATTTTTTGTATTAGGCATTTCCTTAATAAGGCAATATTTATCTTTATTAATATAAATATACGCGCCGGGAACGGTTTTTACACTATTAATATCTTTAATGGCCTCTGCAATTTTTGAATCAGTAGTAAAACCAATATAAGTATTTTTCTTTTGATAATAATTTTGGATTTTTTCTCTTAAAGAAAAAAGTTTAGCAATCACAGCATCATCATCAAAGGTTTTATAATTATTAAGAATAATATTAGTGGCAGTATCAAAATAATTTTGATAATCTTTAACATTTTGAGGATCTGGCGGAAAAGCTAATAATGTTTCAGATGATAATTTTTGAGGGGTAATGGTAAAATTAAAAGTAATATCCGAGATAGGCGCGTCGGACCCGTAGTTCATTAAATTATCTGTATAGCTAATATTAATTTCTTTAAGAGAGGCGTCGCTTTTTTTAATCCAAACTATTATTTTTGATTTTTGCAAAATAGGCCAAATATAATCATTATAACTATAATCAAAGTCAGCTTGTTGAATTTTAATTGTTGAATTGGCCGCTGGACTATTAAAAATTTCATTTATGCCTGCTTCAATAAAGCTTTTCAAAGCGTCCTTATCAATAAATTTAACTTCATAATAATAGCAATCATCATTTTCTAAATTGACGGTTCCTAATTCCTGAGGTTGCAATGCGAGTTTAAGGTTGGCTTGGTAAGTATTATAAAATATAGATAAATTTTGCGTAAACAAATCAAACTCTGAAAAAACAGGTTGCGTATCAATTATATTTTTGTTAACAACCCATTGATTTAACAGTGGATAAATTTGAGTATACATTTCAGGTGAATAACGGATAAGTATCTCAGATGCTGGCAAGGCAAGTATTATGCTATCACTATTAAATTGCCTTATGCGAAAATAAAAATTATTTTGCGATATTCCAATATCGCCTGCTAAATTAATATTTTTAGGCAAAACGGTTTGATTATTTGAATTTAAATTAGCCGCCACATTAAGCGCCATAACTCCTGTTGCTTGGCCCGGTGAAGTTATATCGTAATCTAACTTATCGGTAAGATTTATATTGACATATTCGTATGCTAACATTTCACCATTATTTTCTATAAAAATTGGATTGGTAAGAGTAAATTTGCCATTTAGAACAATATTATATTCTTTAGCCTTATTATTACCAAAATTAATAAAAGTATTTTCTAAAGATTTATAAAAAATTGGTATAGCCTCATTTGATTCTTGCGAGGCAATATTTTTACTTTCTTGATTAAACAAAAAATAAAAATATCCTGCCCCTCCTAATCCTAAAAGCAAAGCCACGGCTAAAATAACCCAAAGAAGAGAAGATTTTTTCTTTGGTTTTGAAAAAGGGGTTGAAGAAATTGGAGCGACCGGCGCCTTAGCTTGAACCGCTTCAGAATTAAAAACATCCGAATTATAATTTTGGAATTTTTCTAGGGGCTGACTCTCTGGTTCATTTAATTCTTCGCTTGGAGATTTTCTAACAGGTATTTCAAAATTATTATCATCATTAGTTGATTGAAGCTCAGAATTTTCTTCATTATCAATAATATATTCTTCTGTTTGAGCAGATGGCTCACTGGGAACAGATGGCTCAGTGGGAACAGATGTCTCATTTGCAGCTAATTCAGTTGGCGGGGTAAATTCAATTGGTTCAGTTGATTTGATTGGTTCGGTTGATTGTTCAAGCGCTTTTCTTTCCTCTTTTAATGCTTCGGGTTGCTCGGGTTGCTCAATCAATTTTTCTTCTTCTTCGGGGGGCAACATTTGATTAACTGGTTTTTCTGTTAATGATTCAGTGTTTGGCTTAATAATAGAAGTAAACATTTGAGAGGCTTGTTCTTTCAAAACCTCTGCATAATTTTCTTCAACTATTTCCTCGGGCCAGCCCACGCCTAGTAAATCGCTTTTAATTTTTTCCCAAGGCGTATTGTTTCCAAGTTGAAGTTTTATATATTGAAATAATTCTTGGTTAGACATAATTTTATTTTTTATTAAAATTAATTTTTTATAATAATATAAAATTGAGAATTAAATTTAAAAATATTTTTAACATTATTTTATTTTAACATCAATTTAATTTTAATACAAAATAAATTTGTCAACAATAGATAAATATTCAAAGATTTAAGATTCTTAAAATGGCCATCGCAATGCTTGTCTGCCGCGCAGTCACCCCTTTTATCAAAATAGAAATTAAAAAAACAAAATGCAAAATTGCTATTTTTTTGCCATAATTTTATTTAAAACTTTTTTAACTTTTTCAATACTATCATAATCATAAATTGAGATTGGCACGGCTTTTTTTCTAAATTTTGTTAATCTTTCTTTCAATATCTCTGTTGCTACTAAATCGCTTTTAGTAATAAAAATATATTCTGGTTTTTTTAAAAGAGCTGGGTCATATTCTTCTAATTCCTTTCTAATTATCTGATAATCTATTTTATAATTTTCCGATTCTGCTGAGATAAGATGAAAAATAATTTTTGTTCGTTCAATGTGCCTTAAAAATTTAATTCCTAATCCTTTGCCAGTATGGGCGCCCTCAATCAAACCGGGAATATCTGCTAAAATTAAATCATAATAAACACCTAAATTTGGCTCTAGTGTAGTAAAAGGATAATTAGCCACCTTCGGGTCGGCATTGGTTAATTCTTTTAACAAACTAGATTTACCAACATTAGGCAACCCAACCAAACCAATATCGGCAATCATTTTAAGTTCCAAACGTAATTCAAATTCTTCACCCGGTAAACCCGTTTGCGCTTGTGTCGGCGTTGTATTTACTGAGGAACGAAAATAATAATTTCCTTTACCTCCCTTGCCACCTTTTGCCGCCAACACAATTTCCCCTACTTTAGTAATTTCTAAATCAGTATGAGTTGTTAAATTATGAACAACAGTGCCAACCGGCACTTTTAAATATATATCAGGAGAATTGGCTCCATCTAAGCATTGACTTTTGCCATTTTGACCATTCTCAGCAATAATCTTTTTTCTAAAACGAAACTGATTGAGGGCGTCTAATTCTGAAACACCAACAAAATATATATTTCCACCATTACCGCCGCTGCCGCCAGTCGGACCTAAAGCGCCTGGGACCTTGCTAAAATTTACCGCACCCTTACCGCCATCGCCAGCCTTAACTTTAATTATAACATCATCAATTAACATATTTAACTTTTATTTTAATTTTCTATTTTTTCTTTTTATTTTTCCTTTCTTAATATTACCTTGTTTAAATTAATTTTACAAATTTAAAAAGTGATTAAAAAAATAATCACTAATGTTTATTCGTTAAGAAAACGACTAATCTCTGCCAAGACATGGGGGTCGTTATGCAAATTAGAATGACTAACAAGGGGAAAAACTTTCTTGCGAACACCGGGAAGGTCAAAAAACTGATGCGCAAGGGTAGTATATAGACCGCCAATCTGATAATAATGCGAACCAACCCCTCTTTCTAAAAATTTACTGTTAAGAAAAGATAAAAAGGGACTTCCCTTCAAAATAACTCGCACAGCAGGCCAATTTGGATATCCCAACAGTCTCATAAAAATCATTGGAACACCATTATGAGGGGTCTCTAACATTACCAATTTATCAACTGACACGTTTTTAATTTCTATTAAATAACGAGCAATGATACCCCCAAAAGAGTGTGCAATAATTACATCTGGCTTTTGTTTTTTAAGCTCACACGCTGCCTCTTCCAAATAAATCCATATTGGAAGATTCATTGGTCGGTCGTTTCCGTAGTTAGACACATTGACTTTCCAACCATCACTTTCCAGAAATGATTTAATGACTCTGCTTATCTCAAAGCGGTCAAAATTATCTTTCTGAAAACCCGGGAGATAAAACACATTCTTCAACTTAATCACCCCTTTCCTTAATTAAAAGGACTGATTTAATCATAATATTAATATAATTATATGTCAA
>CALMWW010000124.1 GCA_937870835.1 uncultured bacterium | reverse complement strand
TATCCTGAACAACATTAATAATTCCCAAAATTGCTAAAATCACCAAACCAAGATAAACTAAAGTAGCAATTACACCCCAAATAGAAAGAGCCACAATATTTTTCAAAAACAGAGCACTCACAATACTGGTTATGACATACCAAATAATTTCTGCAATAAACAGTACTAAACCCTGTTTTGCGTGAAAGTAAACGAAATCATTATCTTTCTTAGTAAACAAGGGAATTAAACAAAGGATAGAGATATAACTCAAAATTCCCCAAAGTTTATTTTCGCTCATTTTAGGACTCTCTTTTTTCTCTTCCTGCTTTATTTCTTCTGCCATAAATTTATTTTAATTTTTTTAAATTTTTTTCGCCTTTTTAATTTGAATCAAGGCGAATCGACCTTTTTAATTATAACATCTATTTTAAAACTTTGAAAATTTTATTTTCTTAAACGCTCATCCCTCTTAAAATTTTAATCCTTTCTTCAACCGGCGGATGAGTCATTAGAATTTTCGCGAACCGACTGACTTTCTTTTTTTTGAAAGGGTCAGCAATAAACAAATGGGCAGTTGATTGATCAGTATTTTTTAATGGTTGGGGGTCGCTACTGATTTTTTCTAATGCTCGAGCCAATCCTTCTGGATAACGAGTTAAAAGAGCAGCATTAGCATCAGCCAAAAATTCTCTTTTTCTGGAAATTGCTAATCTTAAAAGAGTGGTAAAAATTGGGGCTAAAATCGCAAAAATTAAACCTAATAAAAGAATAACTATTCTTACATTGCCATTCTCTTCACTCTCGCTTTTGCGAGGAAGAGAACCATTTAAAAACCATCTTGCCAAAAGAGAAACTACTCCTGCTAAAATAACAATCACTGAAGCAAGTAAAATATCATAATTGCCGATATGAGACAATTCGTGAGCAATTACTCCTTCTAATTCTGACTTTTCCAATTTTTCAAGGAGGCCAGTGGTAACGCAAACCACACTGTGACTAGGATTTCTACCAGTAGCAAAAGCATTAGGCGAAGGGTCATTA
>CALMWW010000123.1 GCA_937870835.1 uncultured bacterium | reverse complement strand
GGGGGGAAAGGAATTCCCGCCCCGCCCTCGCTTTTTCGCCGCCGCAATTTTTCGTGCCAACGAAGTTGGCGCGCCGCCAAAGGATGTTGCCCTTGCCCCGCCCGCCCATACGCGGGCAACAATAAGGAACTCCCTTGATTTTTATGGACAAAAGAAATTAAATTGTGTATTATAAAGATAATGTTAGTCATCTGATTGTAGGGCAGTTATTGTATTTTAATACAAATACTATCATACCATAATGTCAAACGAAAAATCCACAATAGCCAAGAACATAAAAAAGTTGCGAAAGCAACGGGGTTTGTCGCAGGACAAGTTATCTAAACTTGCCGATATTTCCCATAATACGATAATCAAGATTGAATCCGGGGCAATTCAAAGCCCAACAATGGACACGGCCCAAAAGATCGCCAAGGCGTTAGGCGTTAGTTTAGATGATTTAATGAAATAAAACTATGACCAAAGAACAAAAATTTTACAAAGCATTACAGAATGTTTTCATCGGCGCCAAAATTGAAGGCGAAGGCGGTTTTGTTAATTTGATGAAGATAAAATCAAATTACTACCGCAAAATTGAGGACATCCTCAAAAAAGACATTGAAGCGGCGCTGAAAAGCCACCCGAAATTTAGAGACGAACTTTTTGACAAGCTCTATTCGTTTTTCAGCCGATACTTTACGGAAAGCGGCTCAATTTATTTCAATTCAACGCCATTCCATAACAATATCTATGAAAAGGTTTATACCGACGAAAAGGATGTCATCCTCTTTTGGAAAACGCAGATGCTCTACTATGTCAAAACCGACCGGATTTTCCGAAGTTTGCCGGTGGAGTTTGACGGATTCAAGTTTTACTTTGACGCTTCAAAAATAGAAAGCAAAAAAGCCAACGAAAAACGCTCGCTTATCTTTGATTTAAGCAAAGTCCGCGAGGACGGAACGATTGTTTTTGCCGTTCAATACTCTGAAAAAGGCGCAAAAACTAAGCAGGATGAGATACTAAAAGCGATAAAAAGAAAAGGCATTGCTATTACTGAAGAACAATTAGAGCGAGCTTTCAGGATTTTTGAAAAGCAAAGCGAGGTAGATTTCTTTATCAATAAAAACGCCAAAGCATTTTTACAGGAGCAGTTCAAGCTCTGGAGTTATCAGTATTTCTGGGAAGGAGCCAAAGAGTGGAGCGCAGATAGAGTTAATCAACTACAAATCCTAAAAGATATTGCCTTCAAAATTATTGACTTCATCTCGCAGTTTGAAGACGAGCTGGTAAAAATCTGGAACAAGCCGAAGTTTGTCAAAAACTCAAACTATGTGATTACTCTGGATAGGATTGCCGATATAACATTGATAGAAAAAATTTTCCAACATCAAAATATTAAAGAGCAAATAAAAGAATGGCAGGAGCTTGGGATTGTCGATGAAAACTTTAACGAAAAAGATGTTTTTGAAGTTGATTTAACAGGAAAACATTTAGCGAAAAAATACGAACACCTACCAATTGATACCAAGTATTTCAAGGATTTAGAGCTTGAGATTTTAAGTCAGTTTGAAGATTTAGACCAATCTTTGGACGGCTGGCTCATAAAAAGCGAAAACTATCAGGCACTAAACACAATCCTGCCAAAATTCAAAGAAAAAGTGCAGACGATTTACATTGATCCGCCGTTTAATACGGGAGAAGATTTTGATTATGTAGATAGATTTCAGGATTCAAGCTGGTTAAGTTTAATGAATGATAGGCTTTCAATTTCAAAATATTTTCTAGGAAAGACAGGGTCAATTTTTGTCCATCTTGACCATAATGCTGAACATTTAGGAAGAATTTTGTTAGACTCAATTTTCAGTAAAGGGTTTATAAATAATTTAGCGTGGTCATACAGAACAGGTGGTGCTTCTAAAAAAACAGCATTGCCTTATAAGCACGATAGTATTCTATTTTTTGCAAAAGATATTAGTAGTTTTACTTACCAACCAATCTATGAAAGACAATACCTTGAAAAATCATTTATGGGTGCGAAACAAGATCAACAAGGCCGTTATTACACTGATACATTGTTAAGAGATGTTATTGATGGTGTTATTAAAGATTTTTCAAATAATAAAGTTTTTAATACACGGCCTGTATTGAATTTATCTAATGAATTTTACGGGTTTAAAACACAAAAACCGGAGGGACTCTTGTATTTACTACAGTATATATCTTCTAAATCTGAACAAGATATATTCCTAGATTTTTTTGCTGGGACAGGGTCTTCATTAGCAGTAGCACAAAAATTAAAGAAAAAATGGATAGGTGTAGAGATGGGAGAATATATAAATAATTTTTACATTGACGAAATTGAGTTGAACAATACAGATAAAAACAAAAAAGATTTATATAAAAAATTCGTTGTGCTTGACTACAAAGAAGATACTTCAAAAATTAAAGCTAAAGTTAAAAAAGTTGGTATTCTAGGGAGATTAAAACAAGTATTAGCTGTGAAAGGTAGAAATGAACCTTGCGGAATTACAGAAGAAATCAACTGGCAAGGTGGCGGATTTTTTAAGTATTACGAGCTTGAACAATACGAGGAAGCGCTGGCAAATTGCAAGTATGAAGATGGAGATTTGTTTAATGTGCCGGGCAGAAGTCCCTATCAGGAATATGTCTTTTTGAAAGACGAAAAAATGCTTAAAGCGCTGGAGATTGATTATGAAAACGACAAAGTCAAAGTTGATTTAACCAAACTTTACCCTAACATAGACATTGCCGAAACCTTATCTAACTTAACCGGCAAATGGATTAAGAAAATAAGAGAAGATGAAGTAGAATTTGAAGACGGAACAAAGATTAATATAAAAGACCTAGATTATAAACTTATTAAGCCCTTAATTTGGTGGTAATATGCGGCTCTATTTGCAAAACATTGTAGATGATATTTCTTTTGATAACTTGCCTGCAAAATGGCAAGGGTTTGATTTTAGTCGATTTTCAAAAGACAAAACGCTTTTTGATTTTCAAAAACAAGCTCTTCAAAATGCGCTCAAAAGTTTATGGCTTTATTTCAAAGACAAAAAGGCGGACAAACAGAGTTTATTTAATCACTACCAAGCAAATGATTTTACGGAAAATTTTGATTACGACCTAAAAAAGAGAGAAGGCAAAAAGACAGCAAACTATCTTTTAGAATACGACAAAGATTATCCTGCCATAGATTCTAAAATTCCTTTCGCGCATTTTATCAACCGGATGAGTTTTTGGATGGCGACCGGCTCTGGCAAAACGCTAGTTATTGTTAAATTGATTGAACTTTTAGGCAAACTTATTGCCGAAAAAGAATTGCCGGTACGGGATATTCTCTTTCTGGCTCACCGCGACGACCTTTTGGACCAATTCAAAAATCATGTTGATGAGTTTAACAGCTTCAATTTTGATACAAAGATAAATCTCAAAAATCTGAGGGATTACGAAAGTGTGAAGCGCGAAAACGCTCTGCCGTTTGCCAAAAACGAGATTACCGTTTTTTACTATCGTTCGGATTTGATTTCTGACGAACACAAAGAAAAAATCGTTAACTTTCAAAATTACGACAACGGCGGACAATGGTATATTCTTTTGGACGAGGCCCATAAAGGCGATAAAGAAGACAGCAAACGGCAGATTTTATACTCCATACTTTCAAGAAACGGATTTTTGTTTAATTTTTCCGCGACCTTTACCGATCCAAGGGATTTTGCCACCTGCGCGTTTAACTTCAATCTTTCAAGGTTTGTAGAAGAAGGATACGGCAAGCATATTTATGTGTCCTCTGCCGAAATCAGCGCGTTTCGCGGGCGAGGCGATTTTTCGCCGATTGAAAAACAAAAAATCGTTTTGAAAGCACTTTTGCTTTTAACCTACATCAACAAATATTTTGAAAAAATCAGAAAAGTTAATAATTCGCTATACCACCGCCCGCTACTTTTAACGCTTGTTAATTCAGTTGCTGTGGAAGATTCCGACTTGGAATTATTTTTCAGGGAATTGGAAAAGGTTGCGAAAAATGAAGTTAGAGCCGATTTACTTAAAAAAGCGAAAGAGGAACTTGTCCAAGAGTTTCGCGACAACGCTACATTCGTATTTGAGGAGTTGGAGTGCGTCATCAACGCTGATTTGGTTTCAAAATTGGATTACAACGATATTTTGAAATATGTTTTGAACGCAAATACGCCGGGCAAGATTGAAGTTTTGAAAATCCCAGGGAATAGGCAGGAATTGATTTTTAGGTTAATGACGGCTGATAAACCGTTTGCCTTAATCAAGATCGGCGCTATTTCCGGCTGGCTGAAAGACAAACTTGATAACTATGAGATAAATGAAAGTTTTGAAAACGAAAGCTATTTCCGGCGAATCAATCGCGATGATTCCGACATAAATGTTTTAATGGGTTCCCGCTCTTTTTACGAGGGTTGGGATTCTAACCGGCCAAACTTGCTTTTGTTCGTGAATATCGGAGTTGGAAGCGACGCAAAAAAATTCGTTCTGCAATCGGTTGGGCGGGGTGTGAGAATAGAGCCGCAAAAATACCAAAGGAAACGGCTCCAAAATTTGCTCAACGCTAAAGTTGTAAAAGAGCAATTATTTGAGGAAGTAAAAAATCTGATTTTGCCAATTGAAAGTTTGTTTGTTTTTGGCACTAACGCAGAAAACCTGAAAGAAATAATTGCAACGCTGAAAGCAGAGAAGCAAGATAAAAATTTGGGCGACGCATTTATCTTGAATCCCGAAGCGCAAAAACATACTCTTTTGGTGCCGGTTTATAGAACCGCCGAGAGAATTTTTGCCGAGGAAAAAGACCCGCAAAAATATCCTGTCAGCCGCGAGGATTTTAATATAACTTCGCAATTTTATGAATTTTTAGGCGACAAAGTCGCTGTGGCGAAATATGATTGCGAAGTGAAAGTTTTGAAGAAGGCGAAGGAAAGTTTTACGGATAAAGAGCGATATTATGACTTTAGCGAAAGAAACTCGCTTTTTGAGCCAGAGTTAATTCTTGACCGGATTTTTGATTACCTCGGAGTCAAAAGCAGAGAATTTGAGAAGTTTAAGGAGCTGGAAGACGAAATTGTGCATTTCAAAAAAGTTAGGTTTAGCGACGGCGAAAAATACGAAGAAATAAAAAGAAAGATAGAAGAAGTCAGACACTATCCCGAAAGACAAAAAGAGTTGGATAAGCAATATGGCAAAATCCCCAGAAAAGAATTTGAAAGACAAATGACCCTGTTTGAGCAGGCGGGGAATTTTGAAATGAAAAATCAAAAGATCACTATCAAGTATTTAGCCAACCATTACTATCTTCCGGTGATAGTTTCAGAGACAGAAAAAATTGACTATCTCAATCATATTATCAATGTTGATAGCGAAGTAAAATTTGTTGAGCAACTGGAAGAATATCTTGCCAAACCAGATAATGTATTTACGCAATTTGACTGGTGGATGTTTTCAAAACTTGACCAAACGCTGGATAAGGTTTTG
This sequence comes from uncultured bacterium, assembly GCA_937870835.1. Taxonomy (GTDB): domain Bacteria; phylum Patescibacteriota; class Minisyncoccia; order Minisyncoccales; family Minisyncoccaceae; genus UBA6220. Next base: position 412 of record CALMWW010000123.1, on the reverse strand, counting down.
ATTCCTTATTACAACCCGAAGGAAAATAATATTGCCAATTTCAAACCCGACTTCATTTTTTGGGCGCAAAAAGGCAAACGCTATTTGATTTTGTTTGTTGACCCGAAAGGAACCGAACACGCGGACGGATACAGAAAAATTGACGGCTACTCGCGGATATTTGAAATTGGCGAACAAAAGCAAAGCAAGGATTTTTCATACAACGGATTTACAATAAATACAAAACTATTGCTTAAACCGAGGCGAGGGATAGCGGAAGTTTTGGAAAATTACAAACGATACTGGTTTGACAACTTTATTGATTTTGCGGGCAAAATCAGTTAATTTATAAACGGCGGCGCATTTCGCAGAGCGAAATACGAAAAATTGCGGCGGCGAAAAAGCGAGGGCGGGGCGGGAATTCCTTTCCCCC